>JAITHZ010000077.1 GCA_031279795.1 Bacteroidales bacterium | reverse complement strand
AAATCTACGATACAACAAAATTATCATCGCCACCGACGCCGACGTGGACGGTATGCACATCAGGCTACTGATGTTGACATTTTTCCTACAGTTTTTTCCCGATTTGGTAAAACGCGGCCACATTTACATCCTGCAAACGCCACTCTTCCGCGTCAGAAACAAAAAAGAAACCATCTACTGCTATTCAGACGAAGAACGAACGAACGCTGTAAAGAAACTGGGCACAAATCCCGAAATCACACGATTCAAAGGCTTGGGCGAAATATCTCCGGACGAATTTAAGCACTTCATAGGCAAAGACATGCGCATAGACCCGGTAACCATGCGCAAGGACGACCTCGTAAAAGAACTGTTGGACTTTTACATGGGAAAAAATACAATGGAACGCCAGAAATTCATTATCGAAAATCTGGTGATTGAAGAAGATGTGGCATAGGAAAAACATTACTGCAAAATGCATAAGCCAATAGTTAAAACTCTGAAATATATGCTTGAATCCATTATTCTTTCTGGCAAATGATGCAAAAGAAAAAAAAAATAGCCATACTGCCAGGAACATTTGACCCGTTTACAATCGGCCATTTGTCGCTGGTGCATCGCGGCTTGCTGTTTTTGGACGAAATTGTGATAGCCATTGGGATAAACGAACAGAAACGTTCGTATTTCCCGATTGATAAACGAGTGAGTATGATTGCTCACTTTTTCAGAACAGATGTGCGGATTCGTGTAGAAAGCTACGATTCGGTTACGGTAGATTTTGCCGCAAAATGTGATGCCCATTTTATCCTGCGTGGAATCCGCACGGTAAACGACTTTGAATACGAAAAAACCATTGCCGACATGAACAAAGCGCTGTCGGGTATCGAAACCATTATCCTGTTTACTGAACCCGAACATACGCATATCAGCTCTACTGTAGTGCGCGAACTGTTGCGTTACGGCAAAGATGTTTCTCAGTTTGTGCCAGATGGATTGGAATTGGTCACATAACGCAAAAAAATGGAACCAATTAGGCAAGACGGATTCAAAAAAACGCATATGTACTCAATCATAATTCCCGTGTATAACCGTCCCGACGAACTGGACGAATTGCTGATGAGTTTAAGCCTGCAATCGTATCGCGATTTTGAAGTAATCGTGGTGGAAGATGGATCGCCGATAAAATGCGAACAGATTGCAGCCAAATATTCCGACGCATTTCCGGTTACCTACTTGTATAAAGAAAATTCAGGGCCGGGAGATTCGCGAAATGCAGGCGCGACGCAAAGCAACGGCAATTACCTGATTTTTCTGGATTCCGACTGCATCGCTCCAGCACATTATCTGGCCGAAGTGAACAGAAACCTGACTGATTGCCCGTGCGACGCTTTCGGCGGTCCAGACTGTGCCGACCGTTCGTTTACGCCCATCCAAAAGGCCATCAATTATTCCATGACATCTTTTTTTACAACTGGAGGTATCCGTGGCGGAAAGAAAAAATTGGACAAATTCTATCCCCGTAGCTTTAACATGGGTGTAAAAAAAACAGTTTTCGAACAGTTGCACGGATTTTCGTCCATGCGATTTGGCGAAGACATTGACTTCAGTATCCGTATCGTCCGCCAACAGTTTTCTACACTGCTGTTTCCGTCGGCATTTGTATACCACAAACGCCGAACAGATTTTCGCAAGTTTTTCAGACAAGTCTATAATTCGGGAATGGCGCGAATCAATCTGTTCAAGAAATACCCCGATTCACTGAAACCTGTACATTTATTGCCGGTTTTATTTTTAACTGGCTCAATAATTTTGTTACTTTGCACAGTCGTTTGTCCATACAGCTTGCTGCCTCTGTGCATTTTTGCAGGATTGATTCTGGCAGATGCAAGCCGGAAAACGCACAGTTTTTATATTGGTTTGCTGGCGGTAAAAGCCGCATTTATTCAACTGGCGGGTTATGGCGCCGGTTTTTTGCACGCTTTCTGGAAACGATGCCTGATGCGGCAGGGCGAAATTGCTGCATTTCAACAAACATTTTATAATTAATCATTTATGCAATTTATTGAAACAGCGATATCCGGCGTTTGGATTATTGAGCCGAAAGTATTGGGCGACCATCGCGGATATTTTATGGAAACTTTCCGTCATGAATTGATAGAAAAATACGTTGGCAAGATCAACTTTATTCAGGACAATGAATCCTGTTCTTCGCGTGGCGTACTTCGCGGGCTTCACTATCAGGCGGGCAAATTTTCGCAGGCAAAATTAGTGCGCGTTATTTCCGGCAAAGCGCTGGACGTTGCCGTCGATATTCGGAAATCTTCGCCTACGTTTGGCAATCACGTTGCCATTGAGCTTTCCGGCGAAAACAAGCGCCAGTTCTTTATCCCGCGCGGTTTCGCACACGGATTTCTGGTACTGCAGGACAATACGGTTTTTTCCTACAAAGTGGACAATGTGTACGCACCGACAGCCGAACGCAGTATCCTGTTCTGCGATCCTGCCATCGGAATAAACTGGACTGTAAATAACGATGAACTGTTGCTCTCTGAAAAAGACCGTCATGCATCGCTGCTCGAAAACGCCGAACTTTTTTAAATACTTATGTATCTTTATATTCCGTTGATTATTCTTATGCATTAGGTATTCTTATGTATTATTATGATAATTCTCATGCAGGTTTACAACACGATATAATCAGTGTATAACAATAGCAACAGCTTCACTGTGCACAACGAATACAATGTAATCATTATCTTTGCACGTTTTTATTTAATAAAATAACTTATATGAAAAAACTGACTTTATTTCTCGCATGTATGGCATGTATGATTACAGCCAATGCACAGTTCAAAATCAACCAAAAAGTGATTAACGCAGCAGCCAAAACAGTACAGGCTGTAACATTAAGTGATGCAGACATTCTTGGATATACGAAAGAGTATATTGACTGGATGGACGCCAACAATCCGGTTTGCAAGAATGACGACTATGACAAACGATTGCAAAAACTGGTCAGCGGATTGACAAACCACGACGGATTGAACCTGAATTTCAAGGTCTACCGAGTAGTTGACGTAAATGCATTTGCTTGCGCCGACGGCAGCGTTCGCGTTTGTGCCGGACTGATGGATATCATGACCGACGACGAAGTGTTGGGCGTGATTGGTCATGAAATCGGCCACGTGAAAAACAACGACGTGAAGGATGCTTTCCGAACTGCATTGCTTACTTCGGCTCTGCGCGACGGCGTTTCTTCACAGGGCGGCAAAGCTGCCAAACTCACCGATTCGCAGTTTGGCGAATTAGGCGAAGCCCTGACAAACTCAACCTTCTCGCAAAAACAGGAAAGCGCAGCCGACGAATATGGCTACCAGTTCCTTAAATCAAGCAGTAGAAACCCATGGGCGATGGCCTTGTCCTTCGAAAAATTAGACCAGCTGTATGCATCCAATGACGGAACATTAGACAAGCTCCTGTCTTCGCATCCCGATTCCGCAAAACGGGCAAAACGCATGGCTGATAAAGCTAAAAAAGACGGTTACGAACGTCCTGCAAACAAATAATTATCGCTGTCACGCATTGTTATACGTCGTTGTACAGAACAATGGCGTATAACAGTGTCTTTATAATCTGTAAAAATGCATAAAAAAATATTGTTTTTGTCTGTCATTATTGCTTTTTCCTGTACGAAAAATCAGCATTTCGACCAGTTTGGCATTTCATTTTCCTATCCGAACGACTGGACGGTTACGGATGCAGAAAAACTGGGCGATGATTACCTTATCAGCGTTGATAAAAACGGCGAATCTATTGTGGATAT
>JAITHZ010000216.1 GCA_031279795.1 Bacteroidales bacterium | reverse complement strand
CACGCTCCAAGGCATCAGTTCGGACTGAATAATGACCGTTGCCAACTCATTCCAGTCGAAACGGTTGTGCAGTGCGCGACAGCTTTCTTTTGCAGCTTCCAGGTCGATATGATTGATTCTGTGACCGTTGCGGCTCACGAAATAAGTTTCATCCAGATTTTTTGTCAAATAAATGTCACAATACGAACCCATATATTTCCGCTGCACAACGATTTCCTGTACACCATTTTCCTGAAAATAACGAACTGCTTCATAAATGCTCTCAATTTCGTTGCGTTCCAGT
Source organism: Bacteroidales bacterium (assembly GCA_031279795.1). GTDB lineage: Bacteria > Bacteroidota > Bacteroidia > Bacteroidales > WRGA01 > WRGA01. The sequence continues at coordinate 2,313 of JAITHZ010000216.1, read as the reverse complement.
GACTTCGGCGCCGGAGAAATGGTTGGAGAAAAAGCGTTTACCTTATTCTCGCAAAACCAGTCAATGCGAATTTTCAATTTCTTTAAATCTTCATTATACATTATTAAATATTCTATATTGTTGCTGGGTTGCCAAAACTTCTCTTATTGAAATAAATTAACATAATCTATAACTAAGTAACAATACAGCCTTGTACTGGCTGAATACCGTTTAAGTTGTCTCCCAAATAAAAATATTCGACATGCCGTGTTTCGCCAACACATTCATTGATAAGTGCTTGAAATTCGTTGCGTGTCAGTTCGAAGCAATGATCGTCGTGCCGTAAATTGCGCTCCATGCTGTAAAACTGGTTGAACTCCACATTTGGCGTGGTGATAATCAACTTGTTAAAATTTAATGACAATACTTTGTAAATAAGCGCTTTTGCCTCTTCAAACGAATTATGTTCAATAACTTCTGTCAAAAGAATATTGAGTCGGTCGGAAGTGGAAAATTCATCAAGAGATGTGAAAAACGCCAGATTATCCGCTTCGTAACGTCGCGATACGGCTTCTGCAATTCTTTCCATGTCTGTATCTTTGTCAACAGCGTAATAATAAGCAAGAAAGCCTTTTTCCATCATCTTTTTATAATATGCCAATTCGCCACAGCCAATGTCCAAAATCGAAACATCCATTTCTAACAAGTTGAGAATGAACAATAACCGTAACCGATGTGTTGATTCCAATACCAGATTGGCCTGCAACCCCTGAGTTGCCAGGTAGTTTTCAAATACCGGTTTCAGTATGTTAAACTGGTTGAACGACTTAACTGCCTTGAGCGTAAAGAGGTAAAACACGAAATAAGGTACATTTTCGATGTTGGTCAGAATCCGTCCGTATTTTTCCACCAGCGCATCGTCGAGATAGACATAGAGGGAATAATCGTTGGAGACATGCGTAAATAAAGCCGTAAGTGACAGAATATTAAAAGCTTCGAAAACTGTTTTGCCTGTAATTTTCAAATTGAAAATTTGCTGCGATTGTTGTGTGGTTTCAATTTCATGGAAGTAGACAGACAACAGAAAACGGCCATTCCGAAACCAGTTCGAATCAATAAAAAACGATGTAATTTCAATTGTACAAGGCACGGTATCAGCTTCACCCTGTTTGATTCCCAGCCATTTAATCGTTTTTTCTGCAAAATCTGAACGACTTTTCAGTATGTGCGAAAACAGCTCATTACAACTATGCAGTACAGCCAGTGGCGAACAATAGCTCTGATAATCAATTGCATTGCTTTCGTCTAGCGAATAACTGTATTTTGTATCCTGAAACACTACTTCGTACTCATGCCGACTGACAGCGTTTCCTGCAATGTATCCGTTTTTCAGTGGGCAAAGATATAGTCCAAAGTCAGTGTCGGGGTTGCGGTTCAAAATGTCCAGCAGTTGGTCGTTCAACGATTTGATTTTAAGTATCATCTTATTTTATATTTTTAACAGAAAAATAGAATGATTAGCTCTGTCGATCTTCGATCTTTCAATTTACTTCGTTCGGGAAATTTTTCCCGAATTTCATTTCGTCAATTGCCCGTTGGATAGTTTTGTCACGCCGCAGATACACTTGAAAAAATTCATTGGTACCATATTGATTACGGATGATTCCTGCATACAGTTGATTCAGTATCAGGGATTCGGATATTCCAATCAGGACTGGGCGCCGTTTTATGCCTTTCTGTTCGGCAAAAGTAATCAACTCTTCCATAAGCGAAGCGCTGTTTTGTTCCAGATATGACAATAATTTCCTGTGATCAGGCATTTTATTGAAAAATTCGCGATTACGGTCGGAATAGTTGAACGTAAACTGGGTTAGAACTCCTTCATTAATCAATCTTGAATAATAGGAAGTGAGTTCGCTCGTGTCGCGCGGCACGAAAATGTCGGGAGTAATTCCGCCTCCGCCATATACCGTTCGACCGGAAACAGTCTTGTATATCAGGTCTTTATTTTGTTTAATACTGTCTTGAGAATAAACTTCGCCGCTTTTGTAACGGTTGATTAAGTCGGTTTCATACTGTAAATCAGAGCCATTAACGTAAGGTTTCTGGATGCACCTTCCCGACGGCGTATAATAACGCGCAACCGTTAAACGCACTGCCGATTTATCGGACAATTCTATCTGCTGTTGTATCAATCCTTTGCCAAAGGTGCGTCGTCCGATAATCAGGCCTCGGTCGTTATCCTGAATAGCTCCGGCAAAAATTTCGCTGGCAGAAGCCGAAAATTCGTCAGTCAGCACAATCAGTGGCATTTGTTTGCACGCGCCGTGTCCA
>JAITHZ010000292.1 GCA_031279795.1 Bacteroidales bacterium | reverse complement strand
GTTTCCCTTCGTACATCTTATTTCAACTTTAATTGCCATTTCCAAGCCGAGCGCAGGGTATCGTCGAGTGTTTCGACAGCTTTCCAGCCCAGCACTTCATTCGCATAACGCGGGTCAGCCCAGATTTGTTCGATATCGCCTTCCCTTCGTCCGACAATCGTATGCGGCACCTTCACTCCGGTTGCCTTTTCAAAGCCGTGAATCAGTTCCAGAACAGAAACGCCCTTGCCGGTGCCCAGGTTGAAATATTCCAGTTGGGTTTCCGATTGCCGTTTCAACATGCGTTCGACCGCGATTACGTGGGCCTTTGCCAAATCCACTACGTTGATATAATCCCGGATACAGGAACCATCGGGCGTGTTGTAATCATCGCCGAATACCGACAGCTCTTTCCGGATGCCGGCAGCGGTCTGGGTAAGAAAAGGAACTAAATTTTGCGGAATCCCATTCGGTAATTCCCCGATTTCAGCGCTGGGGTGCGCTCCTATCGGATTGAAATAACGCAGAATAATGCTTTTGTAAGGCGCTCCGGCATGAATGACGTCGCGGATAATTTCTTCGTCAATCTGCTTGGTATTTCCGTAAGGGGAAGAGGCCGGTAAAATAGGCGCCGTTTCATCGACAGGTAAATGGTCGGGCTGTCCGTAAACGGTACAGGAAGAAGAAAATACAATTCCGTTTACTTGAAATTCGGGCATCAATTCCAACAGGTTAAGCAGTGAAACGATATTGTTCCGATAATACAGCAAGGGCTTTTGAACCGATTCGCCAACCGCTTTGCTGGCTGCAAAATGGATAATGCCCTGAATACCGGAATACTTCTTGAAAACCCCGGTCAGACCTTCTTTATCCCTACAGTCTACCTGCTCAAATGCCGGACGGATTCCGGTAATTTTTTCAATACCCCGGATGACATCTGCGTTGGAATTCGACAGATTATCAACAATAATTACCTCATAACCGGCGTTTTGAAGTTCTACCGCCGTATGCGAACCGATGTATCCGGTTCCGCCTGTGACTACTATTTTTGTTTTCATGTTTGTTCGTTTTTAGGAATCGTCTGCAAAGGTAGTAATTAACTTTTCCGCAGTGAAAGATTTTGAGATTTTTTTTGTACTTTTGTCGAGGAGTATTAAACGTTACAATCATGTCAATTATCAGGAAGCTACCCATCGGTATACAGGATTTTGAGGATTTGCGTACAAACGGTTATTTATACGTCGATAAAACGGCCTATATCTACGAGTTAGTTACCCGGGGCAAACCCTATTTCCTCGGTCGCCCGCGCCGTTTCGGCAAAAGTCTTTTCCTTTCCACGCTCAAAGTCTATTTTCTGGGGAAGAAAGCGCTTTTTGAAGGTTTGGCTATTGCCGATCTGGAAAAGGAATGGATTGAATATCCGGTATTCTATATTGATTTGAACGAAGAGGGCTATCTGGATGAAAACTCCCTCTACAAGGCCTTGGATACCAATCTGAAACGCTTGGAAGCACAGTGGGGGAAAGACGAAACCGATACGACTCCCGCTTCGCGTCTTTCGGGACTCATTCGCCGCGCTTATGAACAATCCGGCCGTAAAGTGGTTGTTTTGGTGGACGAATACGATAAACCATTGGTTAATACACTGGACGATCCGGAACTAAACGAAGCGATGCGCAAAATATTGAAAGGTTTTTACGGCGTACTCAAAAGCGCCGATGCCTACCTGCGCTTTCTGTTGCTCACGGGCGTTACCAAATTCTCTAAAGTCAGTGTTTTCAGCGATTTGAATCAACTGCAGGATATCAGCATGAGCGAACAGTATTCTGGCATTTGCGGTATTTCACAAACCGAACTTATCGAAACGTTTCAGCCGGATATAACGGCACTTGCCGAAAAGCTGCATCTGAGTTATGATGAAACACTTGCCAAACTGAAAAAACATTATGACGGCTATCATTTTAGTGAAAATGCAGAGGATATGTATAATCCGTTCAGTTTACTGAATACTTTTAGTGCAGGAAAATTCAAAGATTACTGGTACGAAACCGGCACTCCGACTTTTTTGGCTAAAATGTTGAAAGATATTGATTTAGATCCGAAAATATTGGAGAACGGCTTACCGTTTTCTACACGCTCCATTGCCGATTACCGGCCGGGAAGTGAAAATCCGGTGCCCTTGCTTTATCAAAGCGGATATCTTACTATCAAGGATTACGACAGCCAATTGGACGAATACCTGTTGGGCTATCCCAACGAGGAGGTAAAGTACGGCTTTATGAATAACTTGCTGCCCGTTTTCATGCCGAACAAAGATGTATTGGGCGAATTTTCCATCGGAAATTTTATTCGCGATTTGAGAGCCCGCCAGGTAGATGGGTTTATGACCCGCCTGCAAGCCTTTTTTTCGGGTATTCCCTACGAATTGAACAACAAGGAAGAAAAGCATTACCAGACCATTTTTTACCTGCTATTCAAGTTGATGGGCGAATACGTACAAACCGAAGTCAGCAGCGCCATCGGTCGCGCCGACGCAGTGGTGGTTGTGAATGACATCCTTTATATTTTTGAATTCAAACTGACCGGCGCTACCGCCGAAGACGCTCTGAAACAGATTGATGAACGTAAATACGCTGCTCCTTACGCTGCCGGCAATAAACAAATTGTGAAGGTGGGAGCAGAATTTAGCGCCGAAGAACGTACCTTAAGCCATTGGGTACAAGGATAACAGTAATACAGTATGAGAATTTTTTTGTACTTTTGCCGCACAAGCATTAAACAGTCACATCATGTCAATCATCAGGAAGCTACCCATCGGTATACAGGATTTTGAGAAACTTCGCACAGGCGGTTATGTCTATGTGGACAAAACGAACTATATTTATCAGTTGACGCGATTGGAATCACCCTATTTCCTCGGTCGCCCGCGCCGTTTCGGCAAAAGTCTTTTCCTTTCCACGCTCAAAGTCTATTTTCT
>JAITHZ010000281.1 GCA_031279795.1 Bacteroidales bacterium | reverse complement strand
GTCCGTTGACAGTCACAGAAATAACATCCGAAATGCTGCCGCCGTCATATGTTGCGGTAGCGGTAACATTTACGTTTCCAGTGATTTTCACGTGCAGAAGTCCTGTGTTGTCAATACAGGCAATATCTTCGTCATCGACGCTCCAAGCAAGTTGATACATTGCTCCTGCTGGCAACACTTTCGCCTGCATTTGTTCCGTCTGTCCGCAAAACATGACATCTGTGCCTGAAACCGTAATGGAAGTCGGTTGAATGGTTGCAATAGCGTATTCTTCCATTTTCATCGCATTCAAATAGGCAAAAGAACCATATTCGCGAGAAAGTACAACTGTAATATTTCCGTTAAAATCAGGAAATAGCATATCAGACCTGTAAATTTTACCGTTATTTCCGTCATAAGAACCTGTGCCGGTTGCAGAGCCGGTTGTCTGGAGCAATCCGTTGCCTTCGTTCGTTCCATTAAATGTGTAACGGGTAATTCTGGCGTCTGTCCCCTGGCATGAACCAAACATATAAAAACGGTATCCCTTGCCGCGAGTTAAGCCGCTGACAGTAAACGATGCTGTATTGTATGTCGCTCCTTCCAAAAAAATGCAGTCAGCAACGGCAGTAGCAACGGCTAAATCGCCCAAAGCGGCAGCATCCATATCAGCGGCAGCAAGCCCGCCAACACTTGTGTTCATTGAGAAGCCGCTGTTTAACGTTAATACATAAGCGCTTGCAGTATTTTCAGCATTGAGCAGGGCAAAAAAGTCTCCCGATACATTGCTGTTGATATTGTTCCAAGAATGCCCGCTGGCGTCTGTACCCGTTTCCTGTCCTATATTGTTTCCAAAATCAAAATAAAACGACTGACCGAGTGTTTCCTGATAATCTGCGCTTGGTGCAATTTGCAGTGCATTAGCATAAAAATATTTGTTACTGTTGTTATTATTTGGACCTGCGGTGACGATAATGCTGACCGTACCATCACTTCGGGGCTGCACTTCGTTGATATTCGCCGTTTTGGAAATATTGCTTGAGGCATTTACATAAACAATATCATCCTTGTTTCCGCCAACAACTTGCACCGCTGTTTCTCTGTTCGAACTTTCATCAATTCTTGACGCAAACAGCCTGAAATCGTATTTTTGCGCTGGGTTCAAATTGGATACGTTGAACGAAGGTGCATTTGCTCCTTCAGAATAAAATGTATCGTAACCGGCATTTGCAGGGATATTCCAGTCGTCAATTACAAGATCCTGATCAGGCCCAAAAGAGTTACCTGCGCCAAAAGGAGCGTCAATCTCAATTTTCAGAGGCGTCAAATTGTGATTTATATCCAGCATATAATCAATTGCTGTTCCCTGCGCGACGGAAGTCATATTGTTCCATGGCGCGGCTGTCATCCTGTCGGAGGGGCCGAAGTCGATGTTAATCGCTGCTGTCAGGACATAATTACTGCCATTTCCAACAGGCACAAGCCCCGAAATATCGGTAATGTTGAATGGATCTTGTACAGCATAATGCGCTGCATGTTGGGCGATTTTCAGTTTTGCATACGATAAGGATGCAGGATTTGCCGTATTTCCAACCACGGAGTTGCCCGTCAGCTGTTCGTACCAGGCACAGGCGGCGGTATAGCGCCCGTAAGTATTTTCCAGATGAGAGCCATCGGATGTAAACGCATCGCCAAGATACGACGTTCGTCCGTTTTGAATAGCTGTGCCTGCGGGAATAATCACGCTAATACCTGCCTGTGCAGCCACAAGCGGCATGGTTGCTGCAATGGCTTCGAACATGGTTATTTGATCATTCCCGTAACTGGCCAATCCATGATAATTTTGCTGATAAGCCCAAGTCATGTGCAAGGCGTACTGCACGTTTGAATTGGTCGCCAAACTGGTAACATAATTTTTCAAGTCAGTCAAATATGGAAAATAGGTATCGTATTTTCCTGAATTTCCGCTGACCTGTTGAAAGGTAATAATGTCCCACGCCTCGTCCGTAATGGCTGTTTCGAGCGCCACTTGATGTGTCTCAGCCATTACGCCATTTACGATTTTACGATAACGGTAAACGGCAGCGTTGTTCATGGCATTGTCGTAATGCATCGCTAAACTGCAACCACCTACGAACATATTGCCTATTAGCAGATTAACTCCATCGGCGGCAGCTATTTCATACAAATTGGCCTCAACTGCATTTTCGGAAAAACTGTTTCCTATAGCCAGTATTTTCAACGTCTGTTGCGCACACACGGCAACTGGCAAAACAATAAACAAAATGAAAGCAATTTTTTTCATATCTCCAATAATTAAATTTTAAATTTAACTTTAAATTAACTCGACTTTATACCTGGTCATTGATCATCTTTGCTCGCATTTAATTCCACTGTCAGCCTTTCTTGATGAAAAACTTGCAATTACCAGATGCAAGCAATGTGTGCAACGATAATAATTTGCTGCCTTCTCTCAATAAAGCAACAAATGTAATACAAAGTCACTATATTTAGTAATACTTTTTTATCCAAATATAATACTTTTTTATCAATAAATTAGAAGATATTCGGAAGGATTAAACAATAACATTCGGTATTGTTTCCCACAAAGCCCACAAAGTTTTTTTCTTCTTTGTGAACTTTGTGTGCTCCGTGGGATTTTGTTTATCTCCCTGAATTGCTGATTTTAAAAAAATAATGATTGCCGTCTTCTGTCCGGATTTTCAAAAGATAAACGCCGGTTGAAAGTCCGAAAAACGGGAATTGACAGGAATAATCTTTGAAATTCCTGAACGACAACTGTTTCCCTTCCAAATTATAGAGGACAACAGTATCAATCAGGGCGTTGGGAGATTCAATCTTGACGCCTTTGCTCTTTTCTACCGTCACTTTTACCGATGAATAAATGACCGCCGGTTCAACCGTTAATGGGTTTTCCCAAAAATCTGTTTTTGCATTTATCGTATTCACATCCGACTGTTGAGCGGCATACCACGACACGCCGCAACATTTAACTCCCGCCGCGGCAAAGGGTTTGACCTGAGCACCGTTCAAAGTATGGATGCCTTTTCCTGCGCCGGAAGTGATTTTCGCATAGTTCATGGATTGATAAATGAATCCCGTTTTGCTTATTGTTGATTTAAACATGTAGCTATTGTTGGAACAGGCGATACTGGAAACATTTCCGCTTACTTCATTCAGGATTGATTTGTCGCCGGGATTATAAAAAACGTTCGAGGCGATGACGGCTTCCGGTTTGAGCGTTCCGTCTACTTTTTTACCCGGATAATACGGGTTGGAACTGTCGTAAGTATAGCTGACGTTTGTGCCGAGGTCGATGTTTTTACAGTTGATAAATGTGTTGTTATTCACGATGGCTTCGGTTACGTGATGATAAGCGTTCAGAGGCTCCCGGTCTGTATTGGTGCCTGATGTCGGAACTTCAAAGATACCCATCATCACGCATAAAGCCGAGCGACTGCCGGTTCCGGCGATTTCCTGAAAAAAGTTGTTGCGCACCTGCTGTCCTTTATTAATAATCCTCACTCCGCCACAATTGCTTTTACTGTTACCGATAAAAACATTTTCTTCAATCGTATTGCGGTTTCCGTGGCGGCAAACCACAGAGCCGGCGCTTTCATAGAAAATATTTTGCGAAACCAAATTATCGCAACTTTTAATGGAAACCGTTTCGGCTTCGCCATCGCAAGTGTAAAAGAAATTATTCCTGATTATTGTTGCGGATGACGACCGGGAAGTTTTGGAATCTCCGATACGGATTGTTTCGGCATTATTTCCCGGCTCAAATTTCTGCCTGTATCCGAAAAAGTTGTACTCAATGATGTGACTGTTTTCCTGACTGTCTGTATTGTCGAGGCTGATCATCATCAACACTCCGCCGGCTGTTTTATTGGCGAAATAACAATGATCTACTTTGTTGTTCTTGCCATACAGCATAATCCATCGCTCGGAATTATCGGTGCCGTTGTAATATTTGCTGTCCGGGTTATTGCAATTATCCATGACGCAATGGGTCATCCGGCAATTATTGGCAAAGCTTGAGGAACTTGTTCTGAACTCTACAATATCTCCGCTTGCCGCCTGTCCGTCCTTGAAAACCAGACCGTCAATAATCAGATATTTACCGCTTATTTTCAGGTTCAGTTTTCCTGTCAGGATGGCTTTTCCCGGATTTCTCGCTTTTAATGTGATTGGAGAAGATTCCGTGCCGTTTCCCTTGAAAGTTACTTGAAAATCGGTGTAAGTTCCGTCCTCCAGATATGCAATATCTCCGGCCTGAAGTTTACTGTCTAATTGTGTCTTTAACGCCGATAACTGGGAAGGAGTATAAGTGTAAGTCGTTGCAAAAACAGTTATGCAACAACACCAAACAAGCCATGCAATACAAAAGCGCTTCATCACCGTATTATTTTATCTGCAAATACCTGTTCTCCGGATATTACCTTTACAATAAATACGCCGGATTCATTCAAAACAATTTCTTTTTTATCGGAAGAAATTATTTTTCGCCCACAAGTATCATAAACGAAAGTTGTCGAATCGTTCAAACTGCTTATAAGCAATACATTATTTATTTGTTTAATTTGTATATTATTCTCAACACTTACAGGAGAGACCGAACTGGGAAGATTATTCAATATCTCGTTTAGAAACGCAACAATTTCATTATTTATTTGGGTGTTATATTCCGAGCTGAAACCGCCGTGTCCTCCTCCGGGAATGGTCGTAAATTGATGCTTCACTCCGGCTGTCGACAGGGCTTGCACCAGTAATTGCGACTGTTCGTACTCCACCGTAGGGTCGGCGTCTCCATGCACGACGTAAGTTGGTGGCGTATCGGCATTGACTAAATGATACGGAGAAATCGACAGTACAAAATCCGGGTCATCTTTGTAAGAACCTAACCAATTGACCAAAGAGCCGTAATGCATAAATTCCTGCAGATGTGCGGGTCCATACTTGTCGATCACGGCAATAACTTTGAAGTTGTTGTACTCACTGCAACCGTTGTCGTAACGGGTATCATATCCCAGATAGGCGCCTGTGAGCGCTAAATGTGCACCGGCAGAACCTCCCTGAAGAATGATTTTGTTGGGGTCGATATTGAGTTGGGCTGCATTTTTAATCAGATATTTCATGGCGCAGCGCACATCCTCTACTGCTGCGGGCGCCGTAGCCTGCCCCGTCATGCGATATTCCAGATTGGCCACCGCCATTCCCATATCGAAATAAATAGTGTGGCCTGTTTGGGATTCTTTTTCGCCATGATTCCAGCCGCCGCCGTGAATATTAATCACAACAGGAACCGGTGACGTCGGATTAGTCGGGTAATAAATATCCATCCGTTGCTGCTCCAAATCGTCGGTAGAGTAATGCGCATCAATTATCGCAGCGTATCCGGAAGGATAACTGACTGTTTTATAAGTGGAAAAAGTTACCGTTTTTTCTTTGCTTAAATTCGTTGTGTTGCCTTTTTCTACAAAAGCGCCTTCGGCAATAATCAGCGAGTAACTTTTGCCGGAAGTTGTTCCTTCGAGCGTTACGGGAACGGATACAATTTTTCCGTTAATTGTGCATGAGCCAAGCGCAATATCAGCGCCATTCAATGTGATGCCGCCTGCTCCGGCTTCCACTTCTTTGTTGAAATTAAGCGTGATGGCTTTTGTCAGATTGTAATAACAATATTCGTATTTACTGGTCACAGCCGATACAACAATTAACTCTCCCGCTTCTCTCAGGCTTCGAGTAATGATTTGATTGACATACAGGCCGCTGCCGGTGTTGTTGGCGATACGAAGTCTTGTTTCCGTATTCCGCATCAGTGCAATCGTATATATGCTGTCCGTTTTAAGCGTATTGTAGACGCCAATTTGTTGCCAGGAACCGGATACCCATTCTTCCAGGCGGAAACTCATGTCGGCCGTTCCCGTATTGGCGTGGATTTCAACTTCGCCAACATCTTTTAATGCCGGAAATTCCAAAGCTCCGCCATTCGACACTTTATCCAGCAATATTCTGTTGGTATGCTTGCCGCCGCCGGAGCAAACAATGCTTCCGCTTCTCAATACGGCGTTTATCAACTTAAATCCATTCACTTCGCTCGAAGGATAAGCGCCCGAGGCTGGGTTTACATCCACGGGAACGCCCCACGTGCCGTCGCTGAAATCCGTGTTGATACGTTCAACAACTTCGCCTTCGGGGTCAGGCTCAGGCTCAGTTCCTCCCGCATATTTGGTCAGTTCAATGTCGTCAATAGCTACCGTTGCTTCGGCATCGTTTAGCAATTCCGCCCAAAAATTGATTTTAAGGGAAGTTGTAGCCGGTGCATGGATGTTTACTTCAAACTTTGTCCAGGCTTTGGTAATCTGGGAGTAAGGAATCAGCTTTATTTCTTCGCTTACGCCATTGATAAGCGTGCAAACATGGACGCTTAACTGGTTGGTACCCGAGTTGGTGTATAACCAGAAAGTCAACTTGCCTGCTCCCAGGACAGCCGGAGACATCAGGTTTTTACTTTCCCCGTTATTCGTCTTGTCAAATTTCGGAGCGTAGGCGCCTTCAAAAGTCTCTCCGGTATGAACCATACTGGAAGTATTTCCGCAATTGCGTGTCCAGCCTGCCGGCGTTGACACTGCAAACCCTTCCTGAAAATGATAGGCTGTCACATCTTCAGCTCTTGCCGTAAAAGCAATACAATTAATTACAGCTACTAAAATAAATGATGTTTTCTTCATTGTTTTGTTTTTATTCAATGTTGATATTAAATTCTAAATTCTTTTTTCTCAATAATGCTTCCAAAAAATAATAATCGGCATAAACCAGCGGAACGTCAATTTCAAATCCCAGAAGTTTCGCTCCCGTGCTGTGCAACAGCAGAAAACCTTTATGTGAATTTAATTCCGCACGATAATTTTTCGTTATGTTCTCAATAATCGTATTTGCCCATTCAAGATATTTTCCCGCATTTTCCCGGTCATATTTACTTAATTCATATAATGCCGACGCTGTACAGGTTGCGGCAGAAACGTCGCGGGGTTCGTTGGGAATGTCGGGCGCATTGCAGTCCCAGTAAGGAATCAAATCTTCGGGAAGATTGGGATTCGTGAAAATAAACCGGGCAATGCGCCCGGCCTGTTCCAGAAAATCGGGAATACCGGTTTCGCGGTAGCACATCGTATAGCCATAAAGACCCCAAGCCTGCCCGCGCGACCAGGCCGACTCATGAGCATATCCCTGATGCGTATTTTTTTGTATCACTTCGCCCGTTTCGGGATTATAATCTACGACGTGGAATGAACTGTTGTCGGCACGAAAATGATTTTTCAGGGTGGTTTTTGCATGGCTTACGGCTATGTTGTAAAACGTGCTGTCGCCTGTCGCCCGCGTTGCCCAAAACAACAGTTCGAGGTTCAGCATGTTGTCGATAATCACCGGATATTTCCATTTGCTCCCGACATTATCCCAGGAACGGATGCAACCGACTTTGGGATTAAAACGGGTAATCAATGTTTGAGCCGACCGGATTAAAATGCTGCGATAGGCAGTGTCGCCGGTCAGACGATAGCCATTGCCGTAACTGCAATACATCTTGAAACCCATGTCGTGCGTTTTGCCGTTAAATTTTTCCCTTTCAAGTATAATTGTCCGACGATGAGCCAGGCGCTTCCATTGTTCATCTTTCGTATATTCATACATATACCACAATTCTCCCGGGAAAAATCCACTGCACCAGTCTTTGGAAGGAACCATCAACAAAGAGCCGTCGGCCTCCAACGAGCGAGGATTGGTCAGTTCGCTCCAAGCATTAAGCGCTCTTTCGTGAATGCTCGCATCCGTTTCGTTTTCAAGGGCGCTTTTCATTTCTTTTAAGGCATGTTTTAACTGTTTGGCAGAAAAATCAAAGTTTTCCTGCACAATGTCTTTCTGCTTTGAACAGGCCGAAAAAACAGACACCATTATGCAAAGGGATATTTTATTCATCGTTTTTAAGATAATTCTATTTTGCTAATAACAGCCATTTTATATCAATCGCTTTTGTCCGGCAATATTCATCAAACAACTCGTCATATCCGGAGCTGGGTTTGAAAAAAGTAGCCCGTCTGAGCATCCAGCAACATCTTTCCTGGTTTTCGTTCCATTCTTTGATTTGCTGATAAGGAAACGCGCTTTGAGCTTTGCCGAGATAGGGTTTGATAAATTCAATGGCTCTGGTGATGGAACGCCCGTCGGGAGAAGTCGCCGAAAACAAATCCACGCAAGCCGACCGAGCCAGAGCGCACATATCCATTGCATGATTGATGTTGAATAATGTATAATGAAAGGCAATCGTTCTCGCCAATTCCAACGGTTGACTGCCGTCCGGTTTAATTTGCCGGAACAGGCGATTTTCGGGAAATTCTTTGATAAAGCGGTCGGCAATATCCTGTCGTCCCGTAAATAAGGCGTATGCCGTTGCCTGTACATCGAAAGCCATTCCATGGTTATTTTTAGCATTGTATTCATCTTTGCCGATGTCGCTGTTGAGCATCCAGTCGAGATACCGGGAAAACCAGGATTTTAGACCTTCCAAATCTTTGGATTTCATTGCTTTCGATTTGGAAAGCAGCGTGATGCAATCCGTCATTTCCACAAAAATATAAGTATCCAAAACGCCTTCGGCACGGCCTTTACCGTTGTTATGGCCGGGAATCATCTGTCCGTGCTCCATATTGGGATTCATCCCGGTCTTTTTATCAAGGAACCACATCTTGAGAAACTCCACCGCTTTTTCGGCATATTTTTCATCTCCCGAAAAGAAATAGGCATAAGCCAGTTTAATCACGGATTTGGCCATTTTGTCCAATTTGTTTTTATCCAGGTTTGCCAGTTCGGGATTGCGCTGTCCATCTTTCCTGATATACGGAAGGCCGTCGGGCTTGGACGGGTCCGGCCACCAGTAAGGCCCCATGCTCACGTAATCGTGTTTATCTCCGCTTGCGGCGATGACTGTTTTTTCGGTTACCGGAATCAATTCCGTTTTCATTAATTTATCGGCATCCTTGACAAGCGCTCTGTATGCTTCCGTCGCGTTATCAAACTTGCTCATATCGGATTTTACTTTTGCCAGCTGTTCGGGAGATACGATTCGCTGGGCAAATCCGGCCAGGCAAAGTGCAGCCAAACTGATTGTAAGAATTATTTTAGACATATTTTTGTTGTATAATTATCCAATTCTGTTTCAATATTTAAAATGACAATTTCACCGGAAGCCGGAATTTCAATCATTGAACTCTTTGTTTTTGTTCGATATAATCCTTGCCCCTGCAAATTATAAGCGGCAACTGATTTGTAAATACCCAATCCGTGGAAATCCAGTGTTATTTTCCCATTTCCAATGATTGTATCGAAGGGCGCATTTTCCTTCATAACGGGATTGATTACTGTGCCGTTCTGCTTTCTGTTGTTCAGTTGTGCCAGGTATAGCGATGGGATTTGTGTTACCGGTTGATTTTGCAGTTCCACGTATCCGATGGGGAAATTGCTGTCGTTTACGGGTTTGCCGGTAATGGATTTGGCAGTGCAGCCGATGGCATAGTTTTGCGCTGTTGGCGGTTTTTGCAATCCAATCGTACCGCCGGAAGTCACGTCGCAGTTCCACAGGACGGAATGAACGGCTGCCCAACCGTGTCCGGTTCCCATATCCACGCGGTTGTAAAGTCCAAGCACGAAGGCCCGAATCAGATTGATTTCCCTGTGTCTGTCGTACAACATTCCCTGCGTCCAGTGGCGATGTCCTTCGCTGACGCTGTTGGCGGCGTCGGAAATGCAATTCAGAAAAACATTGCCCGAAGCCGAACTCGTTCCGTTGGAAACATAGTGATGACGTCCGTTGCTGGCGTAGCAATTTTTGAACAGGATTAGTTGAGAATAAACATACGTATTGAAATTGTATCTTCTTTCGCCGGTGATAATTGAGACAGGGTCGATGGCCTGACAATCTTCAATCGTTGTGCGCGTGCAGCAGTCGGTGATAAATCCCGACTGTCCGAATCCTTTTGCAATCACGTTTTTAGCCCAGCAGTTTTCAAGGCTTCTGAAACGGATGGCTTGCCAGGCATGGCTTTCATCCTCTCCGCCGGCGCTTTCAATATCCACTCTCAGGTTTTCGATTCCGATTTCCCGGTATATCGCAGTGCCGGAAACATTAATCCTGTAGACGTAAGACTGCGACAGGGAATTATTCAGTGTATAAAACACCGGAGCATCTATCGTAATCTTATTTCCCGAAATTGCTGTGATGTAGCGATGATAGATAATTGGCCACTGGTCGACCGTCCATCTTTCGTCGGATTCTCCTGTGGCGGGAGCGGGAACTCCGCCACGATTCACTGCGTTCAACCATTCTGCCGTACAGGGATGATAAACGGCAATCAGGTCTCCTACCTGAAACGGCGTTGCGCTCGTAACCGAAAACGACATCGAACCGACGGGAACCACCGCGTCTGTGATATTTTTCTGCGTATTGGAGACTTTGGAATTCCATTTGTTTTGCGAAGTATTTCCCAAAATGATGACGTCTCTTTGCGCCGGCGAATTGCCTTTGGCATAAATAATTGTTGAAGAGGAGGGCGAAGTTCCGTTGCCTTCTCCGCGAAGAATCACTCCGTCGTATTTCACGTTTATTGTACCGGAAACGTCATATTTTCCTGCTTTCAACAGCAGTGCGCCGCGAATACCCTGCGCATTTTTGCTCAGCCTCCCGACATCATCAATAGCCGACTGTATGTGAGCTGTATTGTCGCCCGATATTGGTGATATTTCTTTCACAACAGGGACGTCGGGAATATCCACCCCCCCATTGTGATAACCCGCATAGCTGAAATCGGGAATCACAAAGCCGTCGGCATCGGGCGTACAGGTCAGACGCCCGTTATCGTCTATTTTAACCAAACCGGTCTGAGCGGACAAAGTGCAGCACATCAAACCGAGAAGCAATGACACAACACTCCGGTTTTTCATTTCAATCCTATATTGCCGCCATCGGTCGCTTTGCCTTTAAGCGGAGATTTATCTTCTAATTGATAATTCGTATTTTTTTTGAATTTCGGATTATCCGTAAAGATATTTTCCGATTTTGCGCCCAATGTCGCCGAAGCTTTTCCGGCGTCGTAAATACAGCAATTTCTCATCGAATGATATTTTCCGGTTAATTTAACGGGAGATTTTGCCGACGAATTACAGAAAACCGTATTGACAATATCCATATTAATCAAACCTGTTTGCTTCAACATGCTTTGATTTTCCTTACTGAAAACATTGTCGAACACGCAATGGTCTATTTGCAGGAATCCGCCCAACGTAGATTCGTCGTTTCCGCCGCGGTAAAAATCAAGCGCCCACTGTTCGATATTCAGGAACACCGTGTTTTTGAGAATCGTGTATTCGGCGCTGTAAACGCCTTTGTCGTCTTTTTCGTCATTCAGGGCTAATCCTCGATAACTGTCTCTCAATACGGAATTGGAAATTTGTATTGTATCGGCAAAAGATGTTTTGTATGCTTTGAAAATACAGCCGCCGTCCGTATTCATGAAATCGTAAATATCGCAATTATCAATAAACAGTTTGTATGGCTCGGTCATATTTTCTTTGGCTGTTACGAAAGCGTATTTTGCGGGATTTTTCGATTGGGCGTTGCCATTCAGGGCTACTCCTTCCAAATGCAGCGCAGAGCCGCCTTTCAGTTCAAAGAAAGCGACGACGGCAGCTTCGACGTTCATTTTGATTACCGGACGTGATTTGACGTCCGTTTTTGCCCGAATCGTCAACGGATGATATACCGGCATTTTTCGGGTATTGACGTATTCTCCTTCGGCCAGTTCGATGACGTCGCCGGGTTTGGAGTGTTTGATTGCATCGAGCAGCTTGTCCTGTCCGGGTGTGATGTGGAAAGTTGCCGGTTCGCGTTCGGGTACCGGCGCTTTTTCCAGGGGTTTATACCACGAAGGGCCGCAGTTTTTGCGGGAAGCGGGAATGACAACAGCCTGTCCGCCGGTCATTTCACAGGCTCCGACGGTTTGAGGCACGGCGCGCTTTCTGCCATCGATATCGCTTTTGACGTAAGCGATTTCCTGCGAAGCTGTTTTTTTCGTCAAGGCCAGAGGCAAGCCGCCCTGTCCTTTTCGCAACAATATTTCCGCTTGCAGAAAGCCGTTGCCGGCTTCATTTCCCCGGCTGCCGGTCAGGATATTATCTCTGAAAGTAATGCCGTCGATTTTATCAAAAGCCTTAATCAACACCGGTTCGTCGGGAGAATACACGATATTGCCGGCTATTAAAACATTGTTGGGAATATCCGTTCTTTCGGCGTCGCTGCCGACGCAAAGTTGCCAGGGAAGTTCGCAGTCAATCCAGGTATTGAACGCGATTTCCACCTCTTTCACCTGGTGATAGCGATTGGGAACAGAGTTAGGCACGCCATTCATTATCACCAGCGGGCCGCGAAAATCTTTCCCTTTCAATCCGTAAAAATAATTGTTGAAAATTTTGTGTCCGGCATTGATGATACGCACGCCGCCGGTGCTTTCTTTTCCGTTTCCGAAGAAATAATTGCCGGAAACTTCATTGCGGTTTCCATGACGGAGTACCACGCTGCCTTCACATTCTACGAAGGTGTTGTTGACGATACGGTTTTCGCAGGATTTGACGGAGACGATTTCCGTTTCGCCATTGCAGCGTTCAAAATAATTGCCTTCGACGACCGTTCCCGATATTTCGAGGGAATAATCGCTGGTTCCGATGCGCATTGTTTCGCCGCCATTGGAGCCGAGACGCGGGCGGTGTCCGAAATAATTCCTGCGGATTTGGTGGTAATTCCTGTTGTGTCCTTCGCCGTTAGGCCAAACGACAAAAGTCGTTCCCTGATTCTTCTTTCCGCCGAAATAGCAGTTTTCAACCGTATTGTGCTGTCCCCAAAGGCTTACCCAACGGTCTTCATCATAGCGATTCGGCTTATTGAAATGATCTATCACACAATTTTTCAGAACGGAATTATAAGCCGTCTTTGCTGTACCTTTGCGGAACTCAATCACCTCTTTTCCGGGAGAATAACCGTTGACAAAAACCAGTCCGTCGACGACCAGATACGTGCCGTAAAGGTTGAGGCTTGACTGGCCTTCGAGGGTAGTTTGCCCTGGTGTTTCGACCGTCAACGTAATCGGTTGTTGTTCGGTGCCTTCGCCGGAAAATACCAGTTGGGCGTCTTTCCAGACACCTTTGGCCAAAATAATTTCGTCGCCGGGCTGGAGAGATTTAACTTTATCGTTAAATTCGGCAAGATTGGCCACTTTGTATGTTGCGGCCTGAAACGACGTCAAGCCTGCAACAAACAAGTATATTAATAATAAACGTTTCATGTTTTTTTGTTAATAAATATTACTTATGTTCACATCCCAATTAGGCATCGGCAAATACAACCGGTCGGCTGTCATCGGATAGCCGCGAAATGTATTGTTTCCACTGTCCCAGTAGAATTTGGATTTATGGGGTTCAGTTTCCGTATCAACCGGTTCTTCTCCGGTGGTGCTTTTGCTGATATAGGTTTCGCGTTGATAGAAATTATTCAAAACATCCATATAACGGCCGGTTCGCATCAAGTCGAAGAAACGTTGATTTTCAAAAGCAAATTCCCAGCGTCGCTCGTTTTCAATAGCCGTTTTAAAGGCTTCATAATCGGGACAAACCGCTAAATCCAGCGCAGGCAAATTGGCGCGTAACCGAACCGGATTGACGTATTGAAATGCATTGTCCGGTTTCTGGTCTATCTCATTCCGAACCTCAGCCAGCATCAGCAACACATCGGAATAACGAAGCACTGGCCAGTCATTCCCGCCGTCTTCCTTTGTATTGACAACGGAATAATACTTGTGCACCCAATTATCGTATATCGTCTGGCTACCCGATTTGTAAGTTGTGCGGAGTGTAACATCCTTGCGAGCGTCGGCCGGATCGTATGATTTCACCAGCAATTGGGAAGGATAATTTTCTCCTTCGCCTTTCAGTCCCGCTTCCAAACAACCTAAAGCGGCGAAAGAATACGGAAACGTACAACCGATTCCATAACCTCCGCTTATAAACCTTACGGCAAACAAAATTTCGTTGTTCATTTCGTTGTTTATCTCAAAAATTTGCTGAAAAGGAGATACTAATCCAACCAAGCCGCCTGATTCTTTTTCATATACCTGCAACAGCCATTTCTCGGCTTCCGAATAATTTTTCTGCGTCAGATGCACTTTTGCCAACAACGCTTTTGCTGCAAGATTGGTAATTCTTCCTTTTTCCACATTTACATACGATTCGGGAAGATATTCAATCGCCTTCAGCAAGTCGTTTTCTATCAAATCGCTGTATATTTTTTCGGAAGATGTAACCGTCATATTCTTGGCTTCATCGGCTGTGAGCAAATGATCTACAAAAAATACATCTTTGTACAATCTTACTAAATTGAAGTAATGATAAGCCCTGATGAATAACAATTCGCCGGTGTATTGTTCCCTTTTAACTTTATCGGGAACTACATCTATATGCGCTAACACTTTATGACAATTTTTAATATTTTTATAAGAATTAGCCCAATAATCGGATAAAGCCGGATCGGTAGAATAAAAATTAGCCTCGTCATATTGTTTGATCTGCACCGATCTGTCGGAAGAAGAACCCAAATTACGCAAACGTGAATTATCGGTGCGCAATTCGGTCAGCAACCATTCATCTTTTATCGGCGCTTGCAATCCATAATAACAAGCGGTTATACCCTGTTCAATCTCTTCCTGATTGGTGAACAAATCACCTTCTCCAATTTGGGAAACCGGATTCAGATTCAGGAAATCATCGCAACCGGAAAGCAGAAGAACTGCTAAAAACGGTATATATTTTAATAGATTTCTCATACATTATTATTTTTTAATTGTTAGAATACTAAATCCAAACCAAACGAAAATGTGCGTTGCGAAGGAAAACCCCCGCGCTGATAGCCTTCAATCAGCGGAGAAGCCCAATCGGAAGATGTGTAACGCGCTTCGGGATTAATTCCTCGATAACCGGAAGGCATCCACCAAAGCAAATTTTCTCCCGCGCCATATACCCGAAGGGAAGTAACGCCCAACGACCGGCACAGTTTTTTGTTAAAGCTGTATCCCACTGTCATATTGCGCAACACCGCGTAGGAAGCGTCTTCTATGATATAATCGGTTGTCCACACATTGACGCCTTTGTTGAAATAGGGAGTCATTCCGTCGCCGCGATGTTCGGGGCTTAGCCAACGGTCTTTCACATAATTTTTGTCGTATTTCCTGATTTCCTGATAATACGAATCGCCATTACAAATTTGTCCGCCTTGCGAACCTTGAATCAGGAATGAAAGGTCGAAATTCCTGTATTTGAAACTGTTGGTAACCGACCAGATAAAATCGGGAAATGGAGTTCCCAACGTCGTGTAGTCGTTTTCGTCTATGATGGCTATTCCGTTTTCATCTACGCGGGTATCGCCATCGGTATTCAACAAACGCAACCCGCCCGGAACATCGCCTACTCTGTGCGGATTCGCATTGATTTCCTCAACCGTATCCCAAACGCCAATCCGTTTCCAACCGTAATATTGAATAGACGGCTCACCCACTTTTGCAATCCACAAAATGTCGCGCTCGCCGTTAGTGATAATTTCCTTATCTCCGGAATTTAACGCTATCAATTTGTTTTTGTTGGTAGATAAATGACCAATCAGATTCCATTCAAAACCTTTAGTCTTAACGGGATAGGTCGATAATTCAAATTCAAAGCCGGTATTTCTCACCTTGCCGATATTATTATACATGTCGCTATAACCGGTAATGGTCATAACAGGCTGTTCCAGAAGCAATTGCACGGATTCGGCATTATAATAATCCGCACTGAAACTGATTCTTGAATTGAATACGCTAATATCAATTCCGAAATCATATTCAGCGGTTTGTTCCCACGATATTTTCCTGTTAGGAATATATTTTTCCGTATTTCCGATACCGGAAACTACAGTTCCCGCTCCTGAACCAAACGGATATTTAACCGATTCATATTTAGAGGCATACACATAATCGGGAATACTTTTATTTCCGGTAAGCC
>JAITHZ010000219.1 GCA_031279795.1 Bacteroidales bacterium | reverse complement strand
AATTTGAAATCACAAGGCATGAAAAGTTTAGTGCTTGACTTGCAAGGAAATGGCGGAGGATACCTGAACGCAGCAACCGACCTTGCCGACGAGTTTCTGCCAGACAAAGCGCTGATTGTCTACACGGAAGGCGCACATCAGGAACGAATATCGTCGTTTGCTACGGCTAAAGGAAATTTTGAAAAAGGAAATCTGGCCGTTTTGGTAGATGAAGGTTCGGCCTCAGCGAGCGAAATCCTGACTGGCGCATTGCAAGACTGGGACAGAGCTGTTGTCGTCGGTCGCCGGACATTTGGCAAGGGGCTGGTTCAGCGTCCGATACCGTTTCCCGACGGCTCAATGATACGCTTGACCGTTGCCCGCTACTACACCCCGTCGGGACGGAGCATCCAGAAACCTTACGAAGAAGGTGGCGAGAAATACCAGCGGGAATTGTCCGAACGATTTAAGCATGGCGAAATGATTCACGCCGACAGTATCCATTTTCCTGATTCGCTGAAATACAATACATTGATAAGCAAACGTATCGTGTATGGCGGCGGTGGAATCATGCCCGACTACTTCATTCCGCTGGATACGACTCGTGTAACTGATTTTCATCGCAATATTGTAGCAAAAGGCGTCCTGAACCGTTTTACCTTGTCGTATGTGGAACAAAACCGTGAAAACATGAAACTGCAATTTCCTGAATTTATATACTTTAATTCCAATTTTGTGGTTTCGGATGACATGATAACCGAATTGCTGGCGCTTGCCGAAGAGGAAAAAATCAAGTACAGCCAGGAACAGTTTCTACAGTCTAAAGAGCTTATTCTGTTACAGATAAAAGCATTAGTAGCTCGCGATTTGTTCGAAATGAACGAATATTATCAAGTTATCAACGTTGAAAACAATTCACTTCAAAAAGCGCTGGAATTGCTTAAAAATCCTAACGAGTACAGACTGGCTTTGCAAAGAGGTGATTAGTGATTAGTGATTAGCGCTAACCACTAATCACTAATCATCATTCATCAATATACGCGAGAAACAGCAGTTTATACAGATCTAACTTCGACAGCGACGGATTCAGCCCCATCAAGTTTCTTCGCAGGGAATATTTCTTTTGCAGGAAGAAAAACGCCAACAGCCTTCGCAATCCAAACCTCTTGAGTTTTCTGTAGGTATGCAGTAATCGAATATGTACTACTTCATTCTCTTTAATCAATCCTTCACGCTGGATGTAAAGCGCGTTGCGGACATATTCTTCCATTTTTTGCATGAAAACGCGATTGGTGTTCAGTCCGATATGCAGCACAGGATTGTCGATGCGCTGAATGGTTATCCCCTGACGCAGCAGTTCTATCTGAAACAGCGTATCTTCGTGTCCGTAGCGGGTGATGCGTTCGTCGAACTTGAATTTTTCCCACAATGAATGTTTTAGCATGAAATTGCTCGACATGAAATTCACTGATTCCGCTTCCCTGTATCGCCCGTAATTCCAGTGCAGGAAAAATGCATCATCACCCGGAATTTCGTTGGAATAAATATGCCCTCCGGATACTATCTGGTAATCATAAATGAGTTGCATGTAATTTTTCAAAAAAGAAGTAGATGCTATTTCTACATCGCAATCCAGAAATAGCAGATTTTCGAAAGATGCTTTTTCAGCCAGCAAATTGCGAATTTTAGCTCTGCCGACATTTTTTCGCAACTGAAAATATCGGATCGACGAGAAAAATACCAGTGTTTGGTTAGCAGTACGAAACGATTCCCATGAGGCATAGTCCATCAACAGTATCTCAAACGGGATTCCCAATTCGGTAGCCTGCATGTAAAGAGGTTCTACTAAAAAGCGGACATCAAAATTGTAAATGGGAATTAATATTGATAACATATTTCAGGTTAATAAAAAGATAAAATTGATTCGATAATAGAAATAAACTGTTCTGCCTGTTTTTTTCGTGAATAATTCATAATTGCTTTTTTATCGGATAATTGGCGTGTATAACCGGTCTGTCCCCACTCGCGGTATTTGTCCAATAAAAAGTCGGCAACTTCTTCGGCAGTATTAGCTGCCACTCCTGCCTGTGTCTCCTGCAAGGCGGCTTCCAGACAGCCTTTGTCGTTTCTGATACACAGGATGGGCTTTTCTACTGCCAGGTATTCAAAAAATTTCGTCGTCATCACACCTTTTGGTCCTGTTAAGGAGGTTTTGTTAGTCAATAACAACAAGATAGAACTTTTGTTCAGTATTTCAGGAATATCTGTATTGAAAACAAATGGAAAATAGTCCACAAAGTCCGTTACCCCATACTGCCGAACAAGCGGTTCGAGAAGCTTTTTTGAAGATTCATTCACATAAAATTGTATTCTGCATGTGGTTGGCTGAATAATTCCCTTACGCGACGTCTCGGAAACAGCTTCAAACAACAGCGACGGGTCTTGCATCATAAAGCTGTGAATCCGCCCTGTATAGGTAATCCTGAATTGTTCGACCGGAATATTCTCCGGGATAAATAGCTCAGAATCAAAGCCATTATATATTAATGAAATATTTTTATTATACTTCTGCAATATTTCCACGTGCCATGGCGAGACAGTGGTGACGCCGGCGGCCTGCCGTAACGATTTATTGCGCTGACGCAAGAGTTTTCTTTTCAAAACAGATGCAATCAGGTCGTTAATCAGCCGGATTTCCGTCATTTTTTTGCTGATAAACTCATTATTTCCATATTGTTCAATAATATCCCGCAGATCAACAATATATGGTATCTGGTTCCGACGGCTTAATTTCCGCGCGGCTTTCAATGGAAATGTCCGGTAGGAGCTGACTAAAATAAGTTTAATCGGATGTAAATCAATCTTTTTCTGCGCTTCTCGGCCTATTATGTTTTCTTTGTAATCGAACAGCAAGTCGGCTAAAAAAACTAAGGCGAATTTTAATTTCCGTACAATACGATTGCTTGACGCAAAATAATCAATGCGAGTAACGTCTACGTTTTCAGCCAGTTCAGGGAACATATTCTGCTGAATATCCTCTGTGACGACAACCGGTTCCCAGCCATATGCGGGTAGGTATTTGCACAGATACCCCATTCGCGGTGCAAACGCGGGTGGAAAGCTATCACACAATATCAGGATTTTTTTCATCGACATAATTCGGCTATAATTTTTTGAGCGGCGTCTCCCTGCCCGTATTCTTCTATAAAATTTCCACTAAAAGCGGATGATGCGCAACGGACAATCGCTTTCCTGTTGTGCCCCGCTAAACGATTCCAACCGGATGCAACGGTTTCCACCCATTCCGTTTCTTCTCGCAGCGTGATGCACGGCGTTTGATAAAAACAGGCTTCTTTTTGAATCCCACCTGAATCGGTAAGGATGATTGCTGCGTTTTTTTCCAACATAATTATGTCTAAAAATCCAACCGGCGGAATCATCCGCAAATATGGATTTTGATAAATAAGTGATAATAAATCAAATTCTTCCAGCATTTTTCGCGTGCGCGGGTGCAGAGGCAAAACAACAGGATGATCCTTGCAGGCCAGTTGATTGAATGTGCTGAAAATATCTGCCAGATTTTTCCTGTTGTCCGTATTTTCTGCGCGATGAACTGTGGCCAAATAATAGCTTTTGGGTTTTACGTCCATCTGCTGCAACGCGGTCGACGTCTTTTCAGCCAATTTACCGAAAAAAATGGCGGCGTCGTACATAACATCTCCACAATGATGCACATTTTCCGATATACCTTCGTTTCGCAAGTTTTTTGCGGCTTCCGACGTCGGACAAAAAAGCTGTGACGAAATATGGTCGGTCACTATCCGGTTGATTTCTTCCGGCATTTTCTTGTTGAAACTGCGCAGTCCGGCTTCGACATGTGCAACCGGAACATGCTGTTTCACAGCAGCTAACGCTCCTGCCAGCGTTGAATTTGTATCGCCATAAACCAATACAAAATCGGGGCATGTATCAAGAATGACTTTTTCGATGGCAATCAACATGTTGCCCGTCATTTTCCCATGCGTATCGCCTTGACAGTCCAACTGAAAAGTCGGCATAGGAATGTTCATTTCCTTAAAGAAAACCGAACTCATATCTGCGTCGTAATGCTGGCCTGTATGCAAGAGCATTTCCGTTATTCGGTTTCCGTATTGTCGGTTGTAATCGGCAATTGCCTTGCTAATCATGGCTGCCTTGATAAATTGCGGACGCGCGCCAACTATCGTTACTATTTTCATGCTAAATATTCCGTCAATGATTCATATAACTGCGCATACCATGATGCGCCTGTAAAACTGGTATTGTGCCACAGCAGCGTCACTTCGCCTCCAAAATATTCCGACTTGTCTATCAGTTTTTTACAGTATGTTTCGGCGTCCGCATAATCCATGTTCATGTATGTCGGCCGGTCGAGCGTACATTCCATCACTGTCAGCGGATGCAGTTGCAGTGGGTGAACGCTTTTGTCGGCCGGATTTATCCAGTTTGTTGCACGGCAAGTGCCTAAACGAAAACCGGCTGCATCGGCATATCCCATGGTGAAATCGTCGGTTATCCCCGCCTGCTCCAGCGCCTGCATGTCTTCCGGCTCGCGGGAACACAGAAAATGATGCCGGTTATATGATACCTGACCGACAGCGTCTTCCAATGTTTTCTTTTCGTCGGCCACAAGCGTCGACGAAAAACCGGCTTCGTAACTCGCGTGCAACCCAATGGCGCTTCCACTGTCGCGACACATTGCCAGCAAGTAACGCATGTCGTCCGACGCCAAGCTGTAATAAGGCCTGTCTTGCCGAAAACGTCGACCGCCCGCTTTCACAAAATAAATCGTTTCGACCTCCGTCCGTTTTACCCGACTGTCGTGTGTTATTAGTTGAGGAAATGTGAACGCAGGATCGTTTGTCACTTTGCCGAAAAAACTTTTACACACTGTTACCCTGTCGGATGA
>JAITHZ010000153.1 GCA_031279795.1 Bacteroidales bacterium | reverse complement strand
CTTCCACGTAGTCCGTGGCTTGCTGCGCTTCGGGAATGTCGCTTAACCAATCGTAAGTGTTGAGTTTATTGCGATGCCGGCAACATCCTTTGGTGTTGATGCAGCATTGACCGTTGTATAATTGATAGTCCATACGTATTTAAATTTATCAGTGGATTGCGGGCGAAACCTGCAAGGGTACAAAGTTACTATTTTTTTAATAATACGGCGATTTTCATTGATAAATCAAAAAAAATCATGCGTGGATTTACGTTGGATTCGACATGGCGTTCTGCCAGGGACAGTTCGTCCATAAAATCCAACAGGTTGTTTTCGTTGACGTAAGGATGAAATTTGACGGCAAATTCCACTTCCTTGCGGTTCATGTAATTGATTTCCGGCGTTTGCAGGCGGTAGAGAAAATTTTCCCGGATCATCCGCTGGGCATACGCCAGGAATCCTTTTTGCCGGTCGCGACTCATGGAAGCAAACTGTTCTGATTTTGCCTTCATATTTTGCACATTACGTGTCCACGAGTTGCGCATGATGCTGATGAACAACTCCAGACAGGCTTCGTTTTCGTTCGTGGCGTCGATGATCCGGATGGCTTCGGCATAACTGCCTTTTGCGAGACGCACTACCAGGGGGATATCTCCGGCAGAAGTATTGTACCGGTCGGTCAGCGCTTGTGTCAGCGCTTCGTCGGCAATGGGCGGGATGTTCAGCAGTTGCGTCCGCGAGCGGATGGTGGCAAGCAGTTTGTCCGGTTCTTCGGAGACGAGCAGAAAAACCGTTTTTTCGGGTGGCTCTTCCAACAGTTTCAACAGTTTATTGGCTGCTGTTTCGTGCATTTTTTCCGGTAGCCAGATAATCAGGATTTTATAGTCCGATTCGTAGGCTTTCAGGTTGAGTTTGCGCCGGATTTCATCGCTTTCCCGCGCATAAATCATGCCTTGTGCATTTTCTGCTGCTATTTTGTCTAACCAGTCGGAAAGATTTCCGTAGGGTGTTTCCGCGATGAATTTGCGCCATTCGGGCAGGAAATCATCACAGAACGCTTCTTTACTGCCTTTTTTGTTGATAATGGGAAAAACAAAATGCAAGTCGGGATGGGACAGTTTGTTGAATTGCAGGCAAGCGGGACAGGCGCCACAAGCGTCGTTGTCCTGTCGGTCGGTACAGTGCAGATAGCGTGCGTAAGCTAAGGCCAAAGGCAAAGCTCCGGTTCCTTCACGTCCTGCAAATAGTTGAGCGTGGGGAATAAAGCCTTCTTTGACCGATTGGAGGAGCCGGAGTGTGATTGCGTTTTGACCGATGATATTCTTAAAAAACATTAATAAATTTCCTTAGCGATTTTGCGAATGCTGTCCGTTGCCATCAGCGTATAGAAGTGCAGGCTGGGAACGCCGGATTGAATCAGTTCCCGGCATTGTGCTATGCACCATTCGACGCCGACTTGACGGGCTTCTTCGTCGGTTTTACATTTCCGCAGTTCGTTGGCCAGCGCTTCCGGGATATCCGAACGAAAGACTCGCGGCAACACCGTCAGTTGATCCCGAAATACAATGGGTTTGATTCCGGGTACGATCGGAACGGAAATTCCTTCCTGCCGGCAGCGTTCGATGAAGGTAAAATATTTGTTGTTGTCGAAAAACATCTGGGTTACAGCGTATTCGGCTCCGAGCGTAATTTTCTGTTTCAGAAAATGGATATCCGATTCCATGTTGGGCGCTTCTTCGTGTTTTTCGGGATAGCATGCGACGCCATAGGAGAACGGGATTTCCGGTTTTTCAAAGGAGTTCCCTTCCATATCCGTTCCTTGATTGAAATGGTTGACCTGTTGAATCAAATCGGTGGTATGTGCATGGCATTTTGCCGGGTCTATTTGTCCGTGTTCCAGTTTATGAGCATCGCCCCGCAGCAGCAGCAGGTCGGTTACTCCCAGGTATTGCAGATCAATCAGGGCGTATTCGGTTTCTTCCCTGGTGAATCCTTTGCAAATGATGTGAGGCACCGCCGGCAGTTTATAGCGATTCTGGATAGCGCTGGCAATCGCCACTGTTCCGGGACGTTTTCGGATGTTCATTTTTTTCAGGGAGCCGTCGGTGCTTTCTTTGTAAACGCTTTCGCTGTGGTGCGTGGTGATATTGATGTATTTCGGGTCAAATTCCCTCAGTTTATCAATGATGGCGCACACTTTGGAAAAGTTATTTCCTTTCAACGGCGGCAGTATTTCGAAGGAAAATGCTGTATTTGTTTGATTGTTCAGTAAATTGATTATGCTCATGTCGTTTTTTTATCGAAAATTTTCACAAAGATATAAAATAAATCACTACTGACCGACACAAAATTTAATTTGTAGCAGAGTTATTTGAAACAATAGAAAATCTGAATTTAATCTATTGAATAATAGATTATTACAAGAAAGAAAAACTACAATGGGTAACGATATAGAAACGAGCGAATTACTTTTGTTTGCTGCGTTTTACCACTATTTTCAAATAACTCATTTAGCCGACAAAGATAGTAAAAGATTTGCAGCCAAACAATAATTTCTCACACCAGTTTCTGCTCTATCGCTATCCGCACAAGCTGCGCGGTATTATGCACCTGAAGTTTGAATACCAGATTTTTACGGTAGCCTTTTACGGTTTGTTTCGCAAGGCACATCCAGTCAGCTATCTCGGTATTAGAACATCCTTCGACAATCAGTTTCAGCAATTCGCGTTCGCGCCCGGTGAGGACAATACGGTTATTGACA
>JAITHZ010000117.1 GCA_031279795.1 Bacteroidales bacterium | reverse complement strand
GTGCGTTTTTTGATAGAACCCTTTTAAATAGTTAAACTAAAATGATTAAAGTAGGTATTAATGGATTTGGCCGTATCGGACGTTTGGTTTTCCGTGCAGCACAAGAAAGAGATGACATTCAGGTAGTTGCGGTTAATGATCCTTTTCTGGACATCAATTATTTACTGTACATGTTGAAGTACGACACGGTACATGGAAAGTTTCAGGGAACAGCCGAAAATAAGGACGGTAAACTGATTATCAACGGAAAAGAAGTGGCGTTTTATGCCGAAAAAGATCCTGCTGCCATAGCATGGGGAAAAGAAGGCGCTGATTATGTAGTTGAATCTACTGGTGTTTTTACAACTGTTGAAAAAGCGTCGGCTCACTTGCAGGGCGGTGCAAAGAAAGTTGTAATCACGGCTCCCTCTGCAGATGCACCAATGTTTGTGTGCGGAGTAAATTTAGACAAGTACACGAGCGACATGAATATTGTTTCAAACG
Organism: Bacteroidales bacterium; assembly: GCA_031279795.1. Lineage (GTDB taxonomy): Bacteria > Bacteroidota > Bacteroidia > Bacteroidales > WRGA01 > WRGA01. Next base: position 3,967 of record JAITHZ010000117.1, on the reverse strand, counting down.
CTTCCTGTACAACAAACTGCCTGGCTCCGCTGGCAAAAGTTATCAATGATAAATTTGGCATTATCGAAGGCTTGATGACAACTATTCATGCTGCCACCAACACACAAAAAACCGTAGATGCACCTTCGGCAAAAGACTGGCGCGGTGGGCGCTCCATACTGGGAAATATCATTCCATCGTCTACTGGCGCAGCAAAAGCTGTAGGAAAAGTTATCCCCTCTCTTAACGGAAAATTGACTGGCATGGCTTTCCGTGTTCCGGTCGCCGACGTTTCGGTCGTTGACCTGACTGTACGGATAGAAAAAGCCGCTACTTACGACGAGATTAAAGCCGCTGTTAAAGCTGCTTCCGAAAACGAACTGAAAGGAATACTCGGATATACCGAAGAATCCGTTGTATCGTCTGATTTCACTACCGACGCACGTACATCCATTTTCGACGCTGCTGCAGGAATAGCTTTGAACAGCAATTTCGTGAAGCTGGTTAGCTGGTATGATAACGAATGGGGATATTCAAACAAAGTTCTTGATTTGATTGCTCACATTGCAGAAGTTAACTAATTGCCCGTCTCACAAATTTAAATTTCATTTTTCATAATGTTGAGGACTGTCTAATACTTTATAAATTAGGCAGTTTTCTTTTTAATATACATGATTAAGATCAGATAGAAGATTGAAAATGAAAGAAAAATGGCACCTTACCTCTCCAATCTGTTTTTTATACCTGAAATCTGCCAATTGCAATAAAAAACGTTATAAATATGAAATTAATTTCTGACGTTGTAAGAAATTATTAACTATTTTATTACCTTTGCAGCCGTTTTTGCGTAATTCCTTAAATGAGACATAAATAAAAAAAGCTATAACAAATGGATTTGATTAAAGTTGCAGAACAAGCCTTCGCTACCGGAAACGATTTTCCCAGATTCAAAAGTGGAGATACCGTTACTATCGCTTACCGGATTGTGGAAGGAAATAAAGAACGGATTCAAAAGTACCGTGGCGATGTGATTAAGATTAGTGGACATGGCGAGAAAAAACGCTTTACCGTTCGTAAAATTTCGAATGGCATAGGAGTAGAAAGAATTTTCCCGATGGAATCTCCTTACATCGAAAGCATTACCGTCAATAAAATTGGAAAAGTGCGTCGCGCTAAACTGTATTATTTGCGCAATCTGACTGGAAAGAAAGCCAAAATAAAAGAAAAAAGAGTGTAACTCTTTTTTTTCAGTGCGCATAACAACACAGGACTGTACAAGTCGTACCGCACAACTATGCAGCGCTATTTCCTTTATCTGGCATACGATGGCAAGGCTTACTGCGGATGGCAAATCCAACCCAACGGCGTGTCGGTACAATATTGTCTGGAACTTGCCTTGGCTACGCTCCTGCGAGAAAAGACGTCCGCAGTCGGTGCAGGAAGGACTGACAGCGGTGTTCATGCCCGCCGGATGGTGGTGCACTTTGATGCACAGTGCAACAGCTTGGACAATGCCGGTTTTGTTGGGAAACTAAACAGCCTGTTGCCTGCCGATATAGCTGTGAACCAGCTACGGAAAGTCTATCCAGATGCTCATGCCCGTTTTGACGCACTTTCGCGTACTTACCAGTATCTGATTTCGACAGAAAAAAATCCCTTTTCCCGTCAATATGCGTGGGAAATACGTCACGAACCAGACATCAAAATGATGAATGAAGCTGCAAAGATTCTGTTTGAATATACCGATTTTACCAGTTTCAGCAAACTGCATACCGGAACGAAAACCAATAACTGCCGGATAATGAAAGCAGAATGGCAACGGGTAGATAATTTGTATGTTTTTACTGTTCAAGCCGACCGTTTTTTGAGAAACATGGTGAGAGCAATCGTCGGAACATTGTTGGACGTCGGGCGGGGAAAGACGAACCTTACCCTGTTTCGCGAAATAATTGAGCGAAAAAACCGTTGCTGTGCCGGCGCTTCTGTGGCGGCGCATGGATTGGCGCTGATTGACGTGGCATATCCGGACGATATCTTTATCGCTAATTCTTAATTTTCATTGCTGTTATGTTATGCCTGAAAAATTAATTCTTACCGCTGTTGAGCATCCACTTTGGGGAAATATCCTGCAACCAGTGCTGGTCGAAGAAACGGAAACAGATACATTTATTATTCTGGAAGTTGCTACCGAAAAATCGGCTTATTTCTCTGCATTGACACCTGTTGAACAAGAAATGGTACGGATTGCCGGAAAATATTCGGACAAGGCGCTTATGAAATTGTATTCCAGAGAGAAAGTGGCCTCCCATTTCCTAAAAAAAGTTTCTAAGGCAACAATCGAACATTACATTCGCCCATGCATCGAAAATTACCACCGCCAGCTTGTACAGCAACTGCCGCAGTCGGGAATGTCATTTTTCATGCGTGCAAACAACAGTATCAGAACATTATACAGCTTCAATGAAATAACAGTAACCGACGGCGTTGCCGAAACTGTCTTCAATTTTATAAAAGACAGCGAATTAGGATTTCGCTATTTTATCCAGGTGAAATGGAACAACGAAATTATCAGCTTGAAAAATCAGATGTATATCGTACTTTGCTTCAATCCGGCAATTGTGGTTGTTGACCTGAAATTATTTGTATTTGAGGATATTGATGCAAAAAAACTACAACCTTTTTTTACGAAATCAAACATTCTTGTTCCGCAGTCGTCTGAAAAGGATTATATTGACAAATTTGTTGTCAATTGTATAAAAAAATACGAAGTGTTTTCTGACGGTTTTGATATAACGGAGCTTAAACCGCAAAAAACAGCGCGCCTGTTACTCGAACATGACTGGAATCAACGTCCGGTGCTGCGCCTGGTTTTTCAGTACGGAGAACACTGTTTTCAGATAAATGCCGTTTTCTGCAAAAATGTGTACGCCGAACATTTCTCCGACGGTTCGCGGGTGGTTTATTTCTTTCGCGATTCCGACTGGGAAAAGCAAATGATTAACCGATTGTGCGAAAATGGATTGCAGTCGCATTTGGATAATTATTTCGTCGTCTGTCAGGAAAACACCGACCAACTACCTGATGATGAAGTATATGCACTGGTTGACTGGCTACGTGACCATCAGGATGTCTTGCAGCATTTTTCGTTCGAACAGGGAAATATGCAAAAAATTTACTACACCGGCGAAATTTCACTGGAAAGTATGGTGAATTCAGGATACGACTGGTTTGATTTTCATTGCATTGTCATCGTCGGCAAGTACAAAATTCCGTTTACTCATTTCCGACGCCATATTCTTGACGGCAACCGCGAATACACGCTTCCCGACAATATAATTTTCATTCTGCCGGCTGAGTGGTTTATTCGCTATTATGAACTTATGCTTTTCGGAAAGAAAAACGGTGAGAACATCCGCCTGAAAAGATATCACTATCCGTTGATTGAAGACCTTGAATACAAGAAATGTATCACGCTTGTCGATTTTAGTGCAGATTTTCTAAAACCTGTGCCAGAGGGCTTACAGGCCGAATTACGACCTTATCAGCAGAAAGGCTTTTCGTGGCTGCTATATTTGAAGGAAAATAATTTTGGCGGATGTCTGGCCGACGACATGGGATTGGGTAAAACACTGCAAACGATTGCTATGCTGCTGCATATTTACGGAGATTCGATAAACAAAATTGAAAAGTTGCCACCCACCCTGATCGTTATTCCTACCTCGCTGCTGCACAACTGGATGAACGAACTGAAACGCTTTGCGCCGTCGTTGAAAATATATAATTATTCGGGTATTAAACGAATAAAAACGAAAGACATTGGCAAAATATTCTCCCGTTACCACATTGTTTTAACCTCGTATGGAATTTTGCGAAATGATATTAATTTTATTCAGTCGGTAGATTTTCATCATTTGATATTAGATGAAAGCCAGTATGTTAAAAATCCATCGTCGCAGATTTACAAAACATTGAAAAAAGTTACTGCCCA
>JAITHZ010000095.1 GCA_031279795.1 Bacteroidales bacterium | reverse complement strand
CAGCAGGATCTTGTATTTTTTTCTGCGTATGGCATACGTATCTTCCCACTTTTCTGACACAGGAAACAGGCGATTGAGCAAATTCAGCGTAGGAGCTGTCATAAACGTCGTTATCAAGGCCATAAGGACAAGAATGACGAAAATGGTTGGCGGAAGAATGTTCATTTCATAGCCGATATTCAACACAATAAGTTCCATCAAGCCGCGAGCGTTCATCAATGCGCCAAGCGACAGGCTGTTGTGCCACGATTCGCCGTTGATTCTGGCAGCGGCAGCCGTACCAATCAGTTTTCCTGCAATTCCAACCACAATAAACACAATGCATAACGCCCATAATTCGGGAGTATTCAACAATCCGATTTTCGTGCGTAATCCTGTGAACACAAAAAAAAGCGGCAGCAGCAACACCAGCGTCAGGTCTTCGATTTTTTCGGTCAATATTTTCCGGAAATTCAGATTGACCGGCATGATAACTCCGGCAAGGAATGCGCCAAACAGGGCGTGAATCCCGATTATCTGCGTTGCGGATGCCGAAAGGATTAAAATCAAAAAGATGAATGCGACAATACTTTTATTCACAACTTCCTTATTTTGGTAAATGTGGCCGAGCTTTTGCAAAAACGGTCGCACAACGAGCAGCATGAAAAGGACGTAGGTTATGGATAATCCGATGGTGGACAATGCACTGAATATCGTTCCGGTTTTGGCTATGGCAATAACAACGGCCAGCAAACACCATGCCGTCACATCATTGCTGGCTGCTGAGGCTATGGCAACTACTCCAAGATGCGTTTTCGTCAAACTCTTTTCCTGTACGATTCGTGCCAAAACCGGAAATGCGGTGATACTCATGGAGATGCCAATAAAAAGCGCAAACGGCAGGAATGTGTGCTGCACGGCATAATGCTGGTAAACGAAATATGCGAGCAGCATACCAAAGAAAAATGGAACAATGATACTCGTTTGACTGATAATAAATGTTTCGTTTGCCTTTTTTTTTATTTCGTTCAGTTCCAGTTCCATTCCGATTACAAACATGAAGAAAATCAGTCCGATCTGACTCAGAATCTCAAGGTTGCGCATAGAATCGTCAGGAAAAAGGAAGTTGAAAACATCTGGGAAAAAGTACCCAAGCAGGGAAGGCCCCAATATGATGCCGGCGATAATTTCCCCAATTACAGTAGGTTGACCAATCTTTACGAACAGAAAACCAACTATACGAACTGCAATCAGAATAGCAATTAACTGTAGCAGTAAAATAGCAAACGGTTCGGCAATATTCTGATTCACAGTATGCAAAAAGAGCAACCAGTCACTTTCGGCTGTATCCGCTGTCGACGATACCGAAACGACATTGTAGGCATTGCCGCTCTTAACAAGCCAGTAGCCTGAAATCACGAAAACAATCAGCAGCAATGCAAAAAATAACCAACTTTTTGTTTTTAGTGTCATAATAATATTTTAACTGCTTGTACCTGATGTGTACATTCTTTGTATCAATTTTTGCAAATGTAGTATGAAATAATGAATTTTCCAAGAATCTCCGAAAATAAATATCAAAAAACTGAACGGCGGTTTGTCCGAAAGGAGGCCAATGCTGTGTCCAGCATAGTATTAACAGTCGCTGTCGTGATTTTTAGTTTTTATTTCAGACGCTTGGAATTATCAAAATTTCCATGTAGCTTTGCACAATTGAAATAATATAGAATTTATATGCAAAAAATATCTGATTTATTGACAATTAAACAGGCAAGCGATTGGGCTACAGATTACTTGGGAAAATCCGTAACCACCTCGAATATTGCCTATCTAATTCAATATGGAAGGGTAAAAAAGATAGATAAAAATGGCTCAACACAAGTATATTTGAATGACCTGAAAAATTATTATCAATCCTACAATAGTTATCGAGAAACTTATTTTAAGGAAAATCTTGGTGATGACTTGAATTGGGCGTTATCTTTCGACCAATATAAAGAAGCAGAAACTACCAAGCACGTTCACCGCTTGCATCCGTACAAAGGCAAATTTATTCCGCAATTAGTCGAGTATTTCATTGATAATCATACAGATAAATTTAAGGTCGAGACTTACCTCAAAAAAGGCGATATTGTGCTTGACCCATTTTCCGGCAGTGGAACAACAATGGTACAGGCGTGTGAATTAGACATTAATGCAGTTGGCATTGATGTGTCTGCATTTAATTCTTTGATTGGAAATTGTAAAATTGCAAAATATGATATTGCAGATTTGAAAAATGAAATTGACAAAATCACAGCAATATTAGAATGTTTTATTAAAAATTCCAATGCGGTCGAATTTGAGGAAAAGTTACTAATTGAACTAAATAATTTTAATAACAAATATTTTCCTGTTCCCGACTACAAGTATAAACTTCGCAATGGTAAAATTAACGAAAAAAAATACGGTACAGAAAAAGAAAAAGAATTTTTACCTATATATGAAAGTCTGGTAAAAAAATATGACATAAAATTACGACAAGATAAAGATGAAACATTTTTAGATAAATGGTATTCGCAACATATCAGGAATGAAATTGATTGCGTTTTTGAGGAAATAAAGAAAATAAAAAAAGCAAATACAAAAAAAATTGTTGCAATAATTTTAAGCAGAACAATAAGAAGTTGCAGAGCCACTACACACGCCGATTTGGCAACTTTATTAGAACCTGTCACTGCCACTTATTATTGTAGCAAACACGGTAAAATGTGCAAGCCACTTTTTTCAATTCTAAAATGGTGGAAAACTTACTCTAAAGATACTGTTAGTCGACTTTTGCAATTCGATAAACTTCGTACAAATGCTTTTCAGTTATGTATAACAGGAGATAGCCGTACGATTGATATTTTTGCAGAAGTGAAAAAACGCAATCCTGAATTTGGAATATTACTTGAAAATCAGAGAATTAAAAGTATTTTCAGTTCGCCACCTTATGTAGGACTAATTGATTATCATGAACAACACGCTTATGCTTACGATTTGTTTGGTTTCGAGCGGAAAGACGAATTGGAAATCGGACCGCTTTTTAAAGGACAAACCAAAGAAGCCAAACAAAGTTATATTCAAGGGATTTCCGATGTATTGAATAATTGTAAACGCTTTCTGGCGGACAATTATGATATTTTTTTTGTTGCGAATGATAAATATAATATGTATCCAACTATTGCCGAAAATGCAGGGATGCAGATTGT
>JAITHZ010000030.1 GCA_031279795.1 Bacteroidales bacterium | reverse complement strand
ATTGGGATGTAAGGCATCAAAAGAATTCATGGCAGCATCTCGACTCAAGTCAAACAATTGTTTGCTATTCATGGTTTTCGGCAATTTAGCGTAAGATTGCACGCCGAACCATCCATCGTAAGTTATTTTGCCCTCACCGGCTTTCCCTTTTTTAGTGGTAACCAAGATAACGCCGTTGGAAGCGCGTGAACCGTACAATGCGGTGGAAGAAGCGTCTTTCAGCACTTCGATGGAAGCCACATCATTCAAGTTGATGGAACTGAAACCTCTACCGAAATTATCCATTACCAAACCGTCTACTACATAAATGGGGTCGGTAGAACCGTCAATCGTGTTGATACCCCGAATGCGTATGGAAGCATCATCGCCCGGCTTGGCAGCGTTGGAAATCAATACTCCCGCTACTCGTCCCTGCAAAGCTTCATTGATGCTTGTAACCGGTTTTTCCGCTAATACTGCGCCGCTAACGCTTCCAACAGCGCCGGTCAAATCGCTTTTTTTCATGGAAACGCCAACTACGACTACCTCGTCTAACGCTTTTTCGTCGCTCTGCAAAGCAACGTGAATGACGGTTCTGTTTTTCACGGCTATTTCCTGCGCTGCGTAACCAACATAGCGAAACACCAGGGTAGCACCGGGAGAAACAGACAAACTGTAATTTCCGTCCAAATCCGTAACCGTACCTTGTGAGGTACCTTTCACAACGACGCTTACTCCAACCAAGTTTCCGGTGTCGGATGCGTCTGTCACTGTACCGTTTACCGTAATTTGTTGGGCAAAAGCTCCCACACCAAACAGCAACAGTAAAAATAGGCTAATGCACTTATTTTTCCTCATAAAAATAAATAAATAAAGTTAAACAATAATTATAATAAATTCTTTTTATTTCACTTCTGTTAATTTAAAGACAAGACTTTCGTATTCATCATACATGGCGAAGTTCAATCCCACTTTCATCAAATAGTCGCCGCTAAATATTTTTCCTTCATATTTGTTGAAGCGCGACCAGTTATCAGGATCTTTGTTGATCTCTGTCAGTTTATATTTCTTTAATGGATCTATACCCTGCAACACAAAGTTGGGAGGCGCAGGATAAATTTCTTTCCGTATCAGGAAATTGAAGACTACAGCTTCGCTTTGTTCTTCATTCACATACATATAGACTGTGCGATTGCTGTTGTATGGAGAAAGGATACGGTATAAATCGCCCAGCAGGATTGTTTTGCGAATTTCTTTATACGTTTGAATGGCGTTTTTGGAAAATTCGTATTCTTTCGGCGACATCTGTGCCGGTTGCAAGTCCATACCTAATTTTGCAGCCATTGCAACGTCGAAACGGGTTTTCAGGGAGAAACTCCGACGAGTAATATGGTTGGGCGATACCGATACGTGGCTTGCCAAACCGATTGTGGGAAAGAAATATTGCGCACCCCACTGCGTATAAATCCGGTAAAGCGGATCATTGTTGTCGCTGATCCAATATTCGTCAAAATGTTTCATGGAGCCGTAATCAATGCGTCCACCGCCACCGGAACAAGCCATAAACGTGGTATGGGGATATTTTTTACTGACCCTATTCATGATTTCCAACAAATTTTTAGAATAGTCAAAAAACAGATGCGATTGTTTATCTGCCGACAAACTGGAAGAACCGGAATTGAAGACATAGCGATTGCAGTCCCATTTCACATATTCGATGCCCGGATTGCTTGATAATATTTGATCGACCGTGTTATACACAAACTCTTGAACGGCAGGATTACTCAAATCCAGGATCAGCTGATTCCGTTGTTCGGTGCGTTCCCTGTGTGGCTGGGCAATCACCCAGTCGGGATGTTGTTCGTACAATTCGCTCTTGGGATTGACCATTTCGGGTTCTACCCAAATACCGAATTTAATATTTCTCTTCTTACATTCATTGATTAAATAAGGTATACCGTTGGGTAATTTGGATTTATTGGTTTGCCAGTCGCCCAAACCTGCATCGTCGTTATTGCGGGGATATTTGTTTCCAAACCATCCGTCGTCAAGTAAAAAGAGTTCAAAACCCATCTTGGCAGCATCGTCAATAATACGGGTCAGTTTGGTTTCGTCGAAATCGAAATACGTAGCTTCCCAGTTATTGAGGAGAATACTTCGTTCCTTATTCCCGTTTTTGATACCGTACTTTCGCGCCCAACGATGGAAATTGCGGGTCATTTTTCCGGTTCCTTTGTTGCTGTAAGTAAACAGCAGTTCGGGTGTTTTCAAGACTTTTCCTGTCTCCAGCATATATTCCGAAGCGTATGGATTGGCGCCCGAAAGTATACGCAGATGATTGGAATTATTTACTTCAAAATTAAAACGGAAACTTCCCGGCCACGCCAATGTAGCGCCGACGACTGTGCCGTCATTCTCCTGCGCAGGCCTGTTCAACGAGAGGATGAAGCAGGGATGTGTAAACTGATGCGCCCGAACTCCCAGTTTGGAATCAATTACTTTAATGCCTTCCGTTAGTTGTTGCTCTGAGATATGCATTTCGTTAGCCCAATCGCCGTGGAAATGGCTGACGTAATATTGTCGGGCATTGAACGATAAATCGGACGAAGCATACCCGGTGAGACGCACCGTTTTTTTCTGCCCGTTGCGAATTTCTACCCATTGCTCCAAAATATCATCCTGTTGATAGGCATTATAATGAATGTCTACAAACAAATCGTAATAATCGTCTTTCAACGAAATAACCGTATGAAACACATCATCTCCTTTTTTCTCGGATGTATGAGAAACATACGACAGTTCGGTCGAAGTGTTTCCGTCTGATTGAACAGCACGCAGAGCGGCTTCAAATACATGATTGGTTCCAAAAGTGGAATAGGCGGAAAAAGTTTCCAAATCGACGGATTCTGTTTCGGGGATATTCCGGATTTTTTCCCCGAAATAGCTTTGTTCAAGCCGTTTTTTATCATTGACTTTTAATAAAAGGCAAGTATTGTTTGTTGTTATGGGGATGTATTCCGCTGCATAACTTACAGAAAACAGGTAAAAACAGGTAAACAATAAAATATTTCTTTTCATGGATATACTATTTTTTTAAAGTGTAATTAAGAAATGCGCAAAAACACGCAATTTTATATGCTGCAAAGGTAAACCGAAATTACCAACAAAATATGTACAATTCATTTGAAAATATGTATTATATAACTATTTTACCTGTAATTTCAGTGTAATTACAAATCCGCCTCCTGCAGCTAAATTAATTTGCCATTTTGTCGTTGAGTCAACTTTTTTTGTTTCACAAATGTATTGTGTCGGCTCTGCAGAGGAATTTTCGCCGTCACGATAAATTTTTGCTTCAAAAATTTCGCCGGCGGGCAGGAAGGCAAAATCAACATCCAGCGAGCGAACTGTCCAGTTGGTCATTCCACCCACATACCAGTCGTCGCCTTTTTGTTTGGCAATCAAAATGTATTCACTCAGTTGAGCGTCCAAGGCTAATGTTTTATCCCAGACAGTGGGAACTGCCGATAAAAATTCCAATATATCGGGATATTTTTCGTATTCGGTCGGCGCGTCGCACAGATAGGCCAAATAGTGGTCGAATACGACATACATTGCCAGTTCGTGGGCGCGGGTACCCATCGATGAAGGAACAATATTCGGACGGTCTACCGGAACAAAAGATTCTTTTGTCCTGTTGCGCATCGAACCGGGCGTATAATCCGCCGGACCCGCCAACAGCCGTATCAGGGGAAATTGCACATGATAGGCCGGGTCTGAACCTCTGTCCCAAAAATTACATTCGGCTCCGCGAACGGCTTCAAAGTTCAGGATATTCGGATAGGTGCGGTTCAAGCCGGTGGGAACAGGACAGCCGTGATACAAAGCCACCATTTGCAAATCTGCCAGGCGTTGCGCCAACTGATGTCCCCAACACATGGCAATTTGGTCGTTCCGCTCAAAAAAGTCAATTTTTACGCCATATACGCCTGCTTCTTTCATGCGAGGCAGCCAGGTGGAATCTTCCAATGCCTTGCTCGCCCATGTCCACACAAATATCCTGACGTTTTTTTTACCGGCGTATTCGCAAAGTTCTTTAATGTAGTTTTCTTTCCAGCCGGCGTCCAAAGTCATGTATTCAAGGCGGTTTTTTGCAGCGAAATCCACATAAAACTTATACAAATCCAAACCCAGGTTGCGGTTTCCAAACGGAATATCCACGCCGTCGAGCATGGCTTTGTGCCACCATTCCCAGGCGGTTTTGCCGGGATGAATCCACGAGATGTCTTTCAAACGGTTAGGCTCGGCCAGAAGATAAACCAGTTGATTGTTCAACAATGACTTATCGTCGGAAGAAACTGCAAAAACCCGCCAGGGAAACGTGCGCTCACCTTCGGTTCGGGCAATATAATTATACCGGATAATAGGTAAATGATTGGAAAGAATATTTTCCGGTTCTTCTACTACGCGCGGATAATTGGCCCATAGTCCCCGCATTGAGTTTTCGGCATTCGGTTCTATATACAGGCCGGGATAATCGTAGGTATCGGCTTCTGTGATAACCATTTTATAGGGCGAATCGGGATATTCGAACAAAACCGGGCCTACGGCGAAGCGATAGGGTTTTATCTCGTCGATGGAATTATAAATAACGTATGTCTTTTCAAAGTTCCGCAAATCAGGCGACTGCGGATAATATACCTTTGTACGACCTGCAAAATTGAAAATCGCTTCTTCGTTCGTGATGATGATTTCGCCGTTCAAACGGGTTACGAACCGGTAAGCAATTCCTTCATTATAGGCGCGAACAATCAAGTCGTAACCGTCTTTGTAATGAATGGCAATTTCGTTGTAGTTTTCGGCAAGGGTTTTATTTTTACCGAAATTCATGACAATTTCACCGGTTACACTGCGGCTCTCTACGTTCTTTACATCGCCCTTCCCGACGATTCTGCCATCTTCGAGATGCAAGCCTGCCGAAGAATTTTTGAGCAGGGGTGTTTGTTCGTGCAGGATGTCGTAGTGCGTACCGGTCTTTTTATCAATCTGCAAGGTGATTGTCAACTTTCCGTCCGGAGAAGTCAAGGCGAAATCTTTCGCCGACAGGCAGCAAGAGCTGAACAGACAAATCAGGGTGAATAGCTTTTTCATTTTTTGTAATAATTTTTGAAGGAACTTACTTTCAACTGTTTTTCAAATCCGGCTTTTGTCATCGGCGTCCGCACCTTAACTTTCACCGTTTGTCCGGGCAAAATATCGAAGTAATTGTTTTCAAAGAAATTGTCAATTCCTTCTACTTCCAGAAAAACCGCACGGGCGAACTTGTCCGATTGCAGCGTAATTTCATATCCGCCTGAAACGGCCTGTATTTCCCTTGAAATGCTGACTTCCGGAAAATCAATATCCTTTTGTAAAGCCGGGAAATAGCGATTGGTATAAACGGTTCCGTCCCTGCCGGTAAATGTTGTATAAACGAAAACTTCGTTTGCCGGCCTACCTTTCAGAAGTTTTTCCGTATCCATCGAATAGCTTTTTACGCTGGTATTGGCCGGAACGGAAATGTTTTGCGTAATCCGGTTGAGCGTTTCGCCGTTGAAACGCATTACCTGAATGTCCAATTTGCCGGATACCGGTTTCAAGCGGTCGGAAACCGTGTAAATATCCAATTTACCATCCTGGGCGATGGGCGAGACCAGGATGTCGCGGTAAGCTTCGCGCGAGAAATAATGTTGCGCTTTCCAGCGACCGTAATAATCGCGGCTTGCCCAGGAAGCTACCGGCCAGCAATCGTTGTGTTGCCAGAAGAGCGTTCCCATGCAGTAGGGACGGTCGCGGCGGTGCGCTTCAATCGCTGTTTTGATGGCGTCGCCCTGCAAGACTTGGCTCATATACAAAAACCCCTTAAAATCAAACGGTTCGCGGTATTCTTTCTGCAAATATTCGCGGATGCGGGGATTGGCGTAGTTGCCGGCGCGCTGGTGCAGCATCATCACTTCGGAGGTAATGTTCCAGTCGTCCGGCTCTGGAGCAAAGCGTTTAACCGATTCAAACTCGGGAAACGACTGGAAACCGTATTCGCTGAAAAAGCGGCTTTTGACTTCGTTGAACCTGGATGTCGGCTCCTGACCGTGCCAGACGCCCCAGTAATGCCGGTCGCCGTTGTGTTCTTCGTCCTTGTTTTCGTTGTAGGGAGAAGATGGCAGGTAGAAGGTTCCGGGACTGTATTCGCCGATTACTTCGGGCAGGGTTTTGTGGAAGAGGTCGGTGTACTGTTTCCAGATAATCTTTTCGTATTCCGGGTTTTGCTGACGGTAGTATTCGTCGAAATTCCAGAGTGTCCAGAAATAATAGACTTCGTTGTTTCCGCACCACAGAGCGATGGACGGGTGGTTGCGCAGGCGTTTCACATTGTCGACGGCTTCCTGGCGGATGTTTTCCAGAAACACGCCTTCGGAAGGATAGAGGCTGCAGGCAAACATAAAATCCTGCCAGACCATTATGCCGTATTGGTCGCACAAATCGTAAAAAAGATCACTTTCATAAGTTCCGCCGCCCCAGACGCGCAGCATGTTCATATTCACATCCACTGCGTCCTTGATGGTTTGTTCGTATTGCTCGGCCGTAACGCGCGGCAGGAAGTTATCCTGCGGAACGTAATTGGCGCCTTTGGCAAAAACCGATACGCCGTTGAGTTCGATGTGCAATCCGATGCCTTGTTCGTCGGGCTTATAGATGGCTTTCAGCGAACGAATGCCTGTCTTTGTTAACTGATTATCCAGTGTTTGCGATTGATTGCCGACCTCTGTCCGAAAAGTATAGAGATGCGCCTCGCCCAGGCCGTTGCACCACCAGAGTTGGGGGTTTTCGATGGTGAAATGGACCGGAATGGTGTTCAGTCCCTGTTTCAGGGCGCCGGTGAATTTGCCGTAAACTTTTCCGCTGTTCCCGTCTTTGACAATGACTTGTGCTTCCGGCACAGCCTTGTCCGACGTGATTTCCACTTGCGCCGTAATATCCGCTTTTTTCGTGTTTACTTCTTTTTGCCGGATGTAGACGTTTTCGATCCTGCAATCGTCCCAGGCTTCCAGCACGACGGGACGCCAGATACCGGAGGTAACGAAACGCGGTCCCCAGTCCCAGCCGTAATGATAACCGGCTTTGCGGGCAAAGATACTCACCCGTTTGTCGAATATCCCGCCGTTTTCCGACTGGTCGGGGCCGGTGCGGTACTG
>JAITHZ010000362.1 GCA_031279795.1 Bacteroidales bacterium | reverse complement strand
TCTGGTATGGCATCTGCTTCATTTTGCAGATTTCGTCGCCTCCCCAAATCGTGGGCTTCAGTATTGGATTGAATCTTAACGGATAAAGCATTGTTAATTACGATTTGGTATTAAAATTGTAAGTAAAATCTTTTTTCCCTCCAAATTTGCGATACACAGCATAATACATGTTTACAAACGGTAACACTATGTCGAACCAAATCAGCGAAAAACGATACTTGCGTTCTTTCAATACACTGGCTGTTTTGTTGATGACAAAACACTGTATTCCAAAGCGTATGAAAAACAACAATCCAGTTGATGCGGCTAATGTCCATTTGAAAAAATCGAAAAATGACAGCGCCAAAATTCCAAGCGCACAAATATAAAACAAATAACGTGAAAATGTTTCTATTTCAAAGAAAAAACGTGTTTTTCCTGAGTAATATTTTGAGGTGAGCGAATAGCGCATTTTGGATTTTTCCCAGTCTTTTGGCGGCATTGCATAGTCTGCAATACTGTCGGGCGATATTTCCACGCGCGTGTTGTTTCGCGTAGCATTCTGGTTGATGAACAAATCGTCGTCGCCGTATTGCAGAAACAAGTATTTCGAAAAGCCTTTGCTGCTGTAAAACAGTTGCTTGCGATACGACAGGTTTCTGCCCAGCCCCTTGAAGGGTTCGCCTGAAGTGGCTTTGCCCAGATATTGAATGGCGGAAAAAAGGTTATCGTAGGCCATCAGGTGGTTCAGGAAATAATGCTTTCCTGCTATACGGCTGTATCCCAGCACTATGTCGATTCCAGGAATGTAATTTCGTATCATTTTTCGCATCCAGTCTTTGCTTGTCAATTTGCAGCCTGGTTCGATAAACAGCAGGATATCGTTTTTTGATGCTTTTATAGCCACGGTCAGTGCCAACTTTTTACGGCTCAGCGATTTTGAATCTTCTGGAATATATGTGCAGTATACATTGGGGTATTTTTCTTTGTACTGGGACAACAAATGCGCATTTTCGTCGTATGTTTCGCAAACAATGATTATTTCGAAATTGGGATAGTCCTGCATTAAGAGCGATTTCAAGGATATTTCCAGTCCACCAGAATCATTATCTGTATAAATAATAACCGACGCCGCCGGAGGATTTTCGTTGCTGTATTCATGGCAGTTATATTTGCTGAAAGCATACAGGCGTTTATAGGGCTTGAAATAGTAAAAAACTTGTATACAAAATGAAAGAAATACAACCGACAATACGGTTATTTCCCATGCATCAAAGTAAAATAGCGGCAACCAGTTATCCCAAGGAATATTCATTCTAATTATATTTATTTACAAACGGTTACAATTCATCAGAAAAAAAAGCATCTGGCAACGGACGGCAATTGTACTGCGAAGCCATTATTTCGCCATAAGCGCCAGCCGAACGTAAGGCAATAAGGTCGTTGCGGCGGGTTTTGTTCATCTTCAGGTCAATGGCGAAGCAGTCCGACGATTCGCAAATTGGCCCTACTACATCGTATTCTTCGGGAGAAAGCGCTGAGGTCAAGTTTTCGATCTTGTGATAAGCGTCATACAGTGCAGGGCGGATTAATTCGGTAAAACCGGCGTCTAATATCACAAATTTCTTGAAGCTGCCTTCTTTTACATACAAGACGTTGGAAATGAGCGAACCACACTGCCCGACCACAGAACGTCCCGGCTCAAAATGAAGCTGTTGTCCGTGTCGTGCTGGAAAATGACGGAAAAAAGTTTCGAAATATTCGCCAAAATTTGGAATTAACTGATTTTCCGGATGTTCATAGTCAATGCCCAAACCGCCGCCGAAATTAATATTTTCAAGAAAAATACCCTCTTTTTCAATAAATTGCACAATTTCTGCCGCCCGCTCACACAGGTGCTGAAATGGTGTCATGTCCGTTATCTGTGAACCGATATGAAAGTGAATACCTGTCAGTTTAACTGACGGCTGATTTTTCAGCACATTCAGTACGTCGCTCAACTGGTCGATGTTGATTCCGAACTTATTTTCTTTTTTTCCTGTTGTAATGTGCTGATGCGTATGGGCGTCCACTTCGGGATTGATGCGTAGCGCCACAGGAGCTACTTTGCCTTTCTGCGCAGCCTGTATGTTTATTGCCTCCAGTTCGGGAACGGATTCGACATTGAAACAGAAAATGTTGTTGTCGAGTGCGGTTCTGATTTCCCAGTCGGCTTTCCCCACTCCGGCAAAAACAATTTTCTCGGAAGGAAACCCAGCTTTTACAGCCGCCAGTATCTCGCCGCCACTGACGCAATCCGCACCCAGCCCTCTTTTGGCGATTATCGACAGAATCCGTTGATTTGCATTGGCTTTTACTGCATAATGAATGTGGCAGTTAGCATATTTTTCGGTTTCGCTGCAAATTGCATTCAATGTTTCGTTCAATAAACCAATGTCATAATAATAAAACGGTGTACGTAGCGATTTAAATTTATCAGCAGGAAAAACAGTTGTCATATTTTTATGATTAAATTCTAATTTTTAAATAACTGATTGCTCAGTGATTGCAAGGTGCGTTTTTTGTCAGAAGCTTGAACCAGCAGGGAAATGTTGAAATTGCTTCCGCCATAAGATATCATTCTGACTGGAATATCTTTCACTGCATTCAGGATTTGCGTTTCAAACCCGACATTATTCCAGGCCATATCGCCAACGATGCACACAATTACCATATCTTCGTCAACAGTCACTGTACCGTATTTTTTCAGGTCATCCAAAATATCGGGTAGATGTTTGGCGCTGTCAATCGTCAGAGAGACGCCGACTTCTGATGTTGTCACCATATCCACCGGCGTTTGGTGATTTTCGAATATTTCGAATATTTTACGCATGAATCCATACGCCAGCAACATTCTGCCCGATTTGACTTTAATGGCTGTGATTCCGTCTTTGGCGGCAACTGCTTTGATCTTTCCTTCTTCGAGTTTGTTGGAAATGATCGTACCGGGTGCATTCGGCTGCATCGTATTTAACAACCGAACGGGAATATTATTCAATTTTGCTGGTAAAATGCATGTCGGATGCAGGATTTTAGCGCCGAAATAGGCAAGTTCGGCTGCTTCTTCGAAATGCAAATGCCGCACAGGGGTTGTTCCGTCCACGAATCGTGGGTCGTTGTTATGCATCCCGTCGATGTCTGTCCATATTTGAATTTCTTCGGCATTCACCGCCGCTCCAATCAGCGAAGCTGTATAATCGCTACCTCCACGCAGCAGATTGTCAACCTCTCCGTATGCATTTCTGCATATAAATCCTTGAGTGATATACAAATAAGAAGGCTTTTCATGCAGAAGTAATTCGTGCAGTCTCTCCTTTATATATACAGCGTCGGGTTCGGCATTTTTGTCAATGCGCATAAAATCCAGTGCAGGCAAAAGCGTTGCCTGTATCCCACATTCTTTCAGATACAAAAGCATCAGCTGCGACGAAATCAGTTCGCCTATCGCTACGATTTCCTTTTCTTCAAAAAGGGTAAACAGTTTTTTTGTCAGCGAGCGGATATATAAAAAGCTATCGGTAAGAAACTCAATAGCTTCTGCCCTGTAGTCTTCCATTGACAACAATTCGTCGATAACATCCGCATATTTTTTTTCCAGTCTGTTGATAATTTCACCTGCCCCATCCGGATTTTTCCGGTAGAGGTAGTCGGATATTTCAATCAATGTATTCGTGGTGCCGGACATGGCCGACAGAACAACAATGTTCCTTTCGCCCGCTGCGACTATTAAAGCCGCTACATCTTTTATTCGTTGCGCCGACCCGACGGACGTTCCACCAAATTTTAACACTTTCATCTTTTTCTGTGAACTAATTTTATCGTTTATATTTGAAGGCGCAAAGTTAGCATAAAATCCCGTTCATTATGAAAATAAATGGAATTTTTTATTAGGAGAATTAGGAGAGAATTAGAATTCTCGTTTGGCAGCCATAAAGTTACGTTTTTAGTCTGGTTCGGTTATTTCTTCTATTTCGTATGTGTCTTTTCCAATAAATATCAGCGACAGGAAACGGATATCATTCCGTTCGGCAAACAAATGCGAACGA
>JAITHZ010000311.1 GCA_031279795.1 Bacteroidales bacterium | reverse complement strand
AGGTTGTTCAGTGCGCCAGTTTCGAGAATGACTTTCAGTTTTGCATGGCGGCAGGCATGTTTTATTTCTTCCAGTTCTTCTCCGGCATCGTCGTAGTTGTTTTCCAGTATTTTTTGGATTGGAATAACCGTATCAATTTCGTCAGCGCCTTCGCTTGCCGCCAAAGCGCTTTCGGCTATTCTTACTTCGATGAATGTGAGCGGGTTAGGAAAGCCGACCACTGTTGCAATGGCAACGTGCTGTGCTGTGAGTTCTTTTTTAACTGTTTCTAAAAAAGTTGGATAAAAACAGAACGCTGCAATTTGCGGAATATCTGCAAAATGATGAGTGAAATTGTTGATTTTTTCCGTCAATTCACTGATGTGCTTGGTTGTGTCGGTTATATTCAGTGAAGTTAGGTCAAGGCAACTGAAGAGAGTTTTTAATTTTTCCTTGTTCGGGGTAATTTTGTTCCGGATTTCGACAAGTTGTTCATTTATTTTTCCTTCTGTCAAATCGAAACGGTACATTTTTAGTACATTAGCATATTTGCCCATAATTGTTCAGATTATTGTCGTTTAATTTTTGGTTATTTGCATGGCGAGTTAAATCTCTGCTGGTTTTCTTTTCGAGATTTTTTTTGAAGGCATCGGTCAGATTTACACCGGTTTGGTTAGCAATGCACACCAGAACCCACAGAATATCACAGATTTCGTCGCCTATATCACCTTTTCTGTCGCTTTCTTTGAACGACTGTTCACCATAGGTTCGCGACATGAGCCGTGCCAGTTCGCCCACTTCTTCTGTCAGAATAGCCATGTTCGTCAGTTCGCTGAAATACCTGACACCTACAGTTTTGATCCAGTTATCTACTTCTTGTTGAATAGTTTCTAAAGACATGTTTTTATAATTAATTCCGATAAAAAAATTGTTGCAAAAATACAATAATTTCGTCACAATCACATTTCAGGCAGTTTCATTCTCGATTTTTACTGTCAATCCAGATAGAGACCGGCCCGTCGTTGATTAGTGATACTTTCATGTCAGCGCCAAATACGCCAGTGCCGATTTCTTTCCCGAATAAGGCTTTCAATTTGCTACGGAAACATTCATACAGGGGAATAGCAATTTCGGGCTTTGAGGCGCGAATATACGATGGTCTGTTGCCTTTTTTTGTTGAGGCATGTAAAGTGAACTGACTAATCAGGAGAATTTCTCCATCAATATCCAGAACTGACTTGTTCATTACATTATTTTCGTCATCAAAAATTCGCAGTTGAATGATTTTTTTACAAAGCCAATCAATATCTTCGGTCGTATCGGCATCTTCTATTCCAACAAATATGAGTAAACCATTATTTATTTGATAATGAACATTATTATTGATGCTAACGGATGCTGTCAGTACACGTTGAATTAGTATTCGCATTTATATTTTTCTATTAATCAATTCCTTTTTTATAATCTCTGTTTTCTTTTTTCCTATCATGTTTTCCAATTCTTCTTCACTTGCTTCCATTATTCGCTTCACACTTTTGAAATGTTTTAGCAAGATCTCCTTAGTTTTTATTCCGATTCCTGTTATATCGTCCAGAGCTGAGAGTGTTTGGGATTTGCTGCGTTTTTTTCGGTGATGCGTAATACCGAACCGGTGAGCTTCGTCGCGCATTTGTTGAATGAGTTTGAGGCTTTCGGAATTTTTATCCAGATAAACAGGTACACTGTCATCAGGGAAATAGATCTCTTCCAGTCGTTTAGCAATTCCGATAATAGCAATTTTGCCATAAAGATTCAGTTCTTCCAGCGCTTCTTTTGCACTGCTCAATTGTCCCTTTCCACCGTCAACGACAATGAGTTGCGGTAATTCCCGTGTTTCGTTGCTTAGTCGTTTGTAACGTCGTGTGACAACTTCCTTCATGGAAGCGAAATCGTTTGGCCCATCTACCGTTTTGATGTTAAAATGTCGGTAATCATTTTTTGCCGGTTTAGCTTTTTTGAAAACGACACACGATGCAACGGGATTAGTTCCCTGTATATTTGAGTTATCAAAACATTCTATATGCCAGGGCATTTCCTTCAAGTGAAGGTCATGTTGTAGTGTCGAAACGATTTGTGTAGCGCGTTGTTCTGGGTTTAATTTTTCTTCCTGTTTTAGTCGATCAAATTTATATTGTTTTACATTTTGCAACGATAAATCAAGCAGTTTTTTTTTGTCGCCTTTTTGAGGAATAGTAAATATAACATTGTAAAATTCAGGGTTTTCGGGTAAAAATGGCACAACTATTTCCGAAAATTTCGTCTGGTATTTTTCCTGTATTTCTGTGATTGCCAATCCGAGCAATTCTTCTTTCGTTTCGTCCAGTTTTTTTTTGTAAATAAAAGTATATCCCTGCATAATCATGCCATTCACGACATGAAAATAATTTATAAATCCCTCATTTTCGGATTCATTCACTTCGCACGAAATAACATCAACATTCTTAATTGTTGGGCTTACAATCACCGATTTAGTTTGGTACTGTTCGACAAGATCGTACTTTTCTTTGATTTTTTGTGCCTTTTCAAACTCCAGTTTGCTGGCATGCTCCATCATTTTGCTATACAGCATGCGTGAAATTTTTTGTGCATTACCTTTCAAAATCTCAATAATATTGTCAATGTGTTGATTGTATTCCTCTTCGCTTTGTTGATTGATGCAAGGAGCGGCGCAGTTTTTAATATGGTATTCGAGGCAAACCTTGTATTTATTTTCTGCTATTTTTTCGGGCGACAAATTCAGGGTACAAGTTCTCAGCGGGTAAAGCTGTTTGAAGAGTTGTAGCAAGGTCTTGATAGTTAGAGCCGAAGTGTAAGGTCCAAAATAGCGGTTGTTGTTTTTGTCAATATTGCGTGTTTTGTATATACGTGGGAAATTTTCGTTTGTTATGCAGATTGATGGATATGTTTTATCATCTTTCAACATGACATTGTATCGAGGTTTGTGTTTTTTAATGAGATTATTTTCAAGTAAAAGCGCATCATTTTCATTTTCAACGACAAGATACAGCAGATTCACAATTTTTCGTACGAGTATTTGTGTTTTTCCAGACTGCTCTTTTGTAAAATAAGATGAAACTCTTTTTTTTAGGTTTTTGGCTTTTCCAACATAAATAATTATGCCCTCTTTGTCGAGAAACTGATAAACTCCCGCCTTTTCGGGCAAGTTTCGAACGATATTGCTTAATGTTGAATTATTATCTTCCACTTTGTCTGGGA
>JAITHZ010000360.1 GCA_031279795.1 Bacteroidales bacterium | reverse complement strand
TTTCCAGAAATTTTCACTTGCATCAAGTGATACTTGATAGATTTCCAATCCTTTGTCCTTAAATTTGTCGTAGAGTTTTCGCAAATCCAGCGTGCGGGCGGGTGAAAAATCCGACGTATATGCAGTGAAATCAAGCAAAACCACTTTTCCTGTCGTAGACGAAAGTTTAACCGGTTCACCAGAAATTGTCGGCAGTTCGATTTCAATGTTGTTGGTATATTCGGCTTTCAGGTTTCGAAGATTCTTTTCCTGCTGAATGGCTTTTTTAGCCTGCAATGTCAGCATTTTTAAGTGTAACGTTCTGGGTGACTTTGGATAAGCCAAATCGTAACTCGTTGCCAGCGCAGCAAAAAAACGATTGTCGCGTTCATTGTACAGATCAAATATAAGATAATCGTTGATACGCTGAAAAATAGCGAAATAGGCAGCTGTTGACTTCGCAGAAGCAATATCACTCGACAAAATATAACGAATCGCTTCCTGTTTGTACGCATTCAACGCTAAAACGATAGCTTTTGAAAGAGAATCTTGCGGTAAATTGCTTTTTAACAATGTGTTAACCTGCTGTTGTGCATTGTGTTGCAACAAGCATAATTCTCGTATTTTCTGCGCATTTTCAGAACCTTCCACTTCGTAATTTGTCGGAAAATTGTCGGCATGAGCTTTGAAAGTCAGTGTTTCCGTTGAATCAATCGCAAAAAAAACATGCTGATTGTTCAACTTCAAGGCATAAAATTCGGGATATTCCGGACGTGGACGTTCAAAAGCAAAGCGGCCGTCGGCGTCCAGCTTACAGGAATCAACAATCATATTTTCTCGAATATTTCTCATTTCGAGGTAAAGCATCTTGCCCGAAGCTCCTTCAACATAGCCATTTACTCTGAAAACTTCCGGCTGATTGCCGCATCCTGTAAAACCCAACGCAACGGAAAATGCTGCGCAAATAAACGTTTTTTTTATGAACTGTAATTTATGCATAATTTTTTTTGCTGCAAATATAGCCGTTATTTTGTTTTTTTCGTTTCTTTGCGGTTTTATTTTTCATCTATTTTATATCTTATTTTTCGGAGAAATAATTGCGACACAAGAAAACGAAAAACATTTAAAAATGAACAAAATTGCATTAATCATTCAACGCGAATATCTGTCGCGTGTTAGAAAAAAAACTTTTCTGGTGATGACACTGCTCACGCCGGCGCTTGTTTCGTTACTTTTTTTCATACCTTTCTGGTTGGCTACTGACGAAGAAAATGAACAGAAGGTAATTGCTGTTATTGACCAGACTGGCTTATATGGAGGTGTTCTGCATGATTCCGAGAATTATATTTTTGAATATGAGAATAATATGATGTCTCCGGCAGCAAAAGAAGGAATTTATGCTTTTTTGCTTATTCATGCTGATTTATTGAAATATCCGGATTCATTGTCGCTTTATTCGCAGCATTTTGTTACGTCAAACGATAAAAAGGTGATAAAAAATCAGTTAGAAGTTTATTTGAGAAATGAAAAACTGGCGTCGTTTCAGATTCCAAATCTGGATGAAATTCTCCAGAGTTCAGCAATAACCTTATCTATCAGCACAATACAAATTAAAGAAAATAATGATTTGCAAGCTGGAAATTCAAGCGACGGAATGATGTTTTTGTCAATACTCAGCGCTTTTCTGATTTACATGTTTATTTTTATTTACGGTTCACAAGTGATGTACAGTGTTTTGGAAGAGAAATCCAGTCGCATCATCGAAATCATCATTTCGTCTGTAAAGCCGACGCAGCTGATGCTGGGGAAAATCATAAGCGCCATGCTGGTTGCACTGACGCAGATTGCCTGCTGGATAATGCTGTCGGTTGTGTGCATATTTTTAATCGGCCTGTTTTCTGGCGAAGACGTTCCGGCACAGGGCGAATGGCTACAGCAGATGCCGCTGAACGACCTGCTGCAATTCGACTTTGTCGGTTTTTTTGGCTGGTTTTTGATTTATTTCTTGGGCGGATATTTGCTCTATTCTTCCTTTTTTGCATCAATAGGCGCAGTGATAGAAAGCGGCAGTGATTCGCAACAGTTTGTACTTCCGGTGACGATTCCGTTGATTTTTTCGTTGTACGTGGCCACTTACTGCTTTCAGCATCCCGACGGCGAGCTGGCTTTCTGGTGCTCGCTGATTCCCCTGTCGTCGCCGATAGTGATGATTGCACGCTTGCCCTTCGGCGTACCCACGTGGCAATTGCTCATATCTGTTGTTTTACTGGTGATTACTTTTGTATTCTCCACACGGATAGCGGCAAGGATTTACCATACCGGCATTTTGATGTACGGCAAAAAAGCAAGCTATAAAGATATGTGGAAATGGCTAAAAAACAGATAATTATCATTTTGAAAACAAAAATAATGCATTTGCCCTTGCATATAAAAAATAATGCACTACCTTTGCACCGCAAATTATTGGCGGGATAGCTCAGATGGTTAGAGCGCATGATTCATAATCATGAGGTCGGGGGTTCAATCCCCCCTCCCGCTACGCGATTAGACGCTGTAAATCCTGATTTACTGCGTCTTTTATTTTTAGCCTTGCCAAGGTAGATTCAGGGAATCTACGAATTAAGAATTAACGTTTGTGCAGTTTTCGGTTATTATCTTTT
>JAITHZ010000299.1 GCA_031279795.1 Bacteroidales bacterium | reverse complement strand
AATCTTCCGTAATCCTGAAACCGTGCAGTAAATCGGCAATATTCATTCGTTTCCTTGATGGCAGTTGCAGCGCATTCAGCCGAACAAATCCATCGGAGACTGCAACCTTCATGTATGTTTTTTCATCAGTTTTGATAGCGCACAATGGAAATGAATGTTTCTCGCAGATAAATTCTGTTTCATAAATCTTGAGGGAAATCACTTCCCCGTCGGCTGTGACTAATTCTGTCCATGCTGTTGGGTATGGCGACAATCCTCGCACCAAGTTATGAATTTCCCTGCCAGTTTTTGTCCAGTTAATTTTACATGTTTCTTTGGTAATTTTGGGTGCGGATTTAAGAAGTTCTTCAGTCGTATTGGCTTGCGGAACCGGTTGAATATTTTCCGACAAAATAGCGTCTACTGTTTTGGTTACCAGCGAAGCGCCCAGGAGCATCAACGAATCGTGAACCGTTCCGGCAGTATCGTTGCTGTGTATGTCAATCTTTTCTCGGAAAATAACATCACCAGTATCAATCTCGTCCGAAAGGAAAAAAGTAGTAACGCCAGTTTCCTTTTCGCCATTGATAATTGCCCAGTTGATTGGCGCCGCGCCCCGATAGGCAGGCAACAGAGAAGCATGCAGGTTGAACGTACCTTTGGGAGGCATGTTCCACACAACTTCCGGCAACATGCGGAAAGCTATAACTATCTGCAAATCAGCCTTCCACGCTGCTAATTGCTGCAAAAATTCTGGCGATTTGAACTTTTCGGGCTGCAACAAAGGCAAGTCGTTTGCCAGGGCATATTCCTTCACAGCCGAAAATTGCAGCTTGTGGCCACGATTGGCAGGTTTATCGGGCATGGTAACAACTCCGACAATATTGTAACCGCCTTCGTTCAGGGTTTTCAAACTGGCTACCGCAAACTCCGGCGTTCCCATGAATACGATTCGTAAATCTTTTTTAGTCATTCTCTATTCATTTTCACTGTTTTTCTGATAATTTGAACATTCCTAAACAAAATCTATTTTTTAATCTTCCGAAAAATGCACCAAGACTTTCCGGTAAGAATTGAAAATCTTTGATTTAGAGACAAAGCCAATATAACGTTCATCGTCGTCCAGTACAGGCAAATTCCAGGCATTTGTATCGTCGAAAACCTGCATCACCTTTTCCATTGGCATGTTCAAGTAGATCCGAGCAGGCGGAGACATCATAACTTTCTTTATACGAAAGCGGTAATAAAGTTCTTGCCTGAACATGATGTTGCGTATGTCATCAAGCAAAACAACTCCCTTGAAAACGCCGTCACCATCGACAACGGGAAAAATGTTACGCGACGAACGGGAAATCACCTTTATCAGGTCTCCCAGATACATTTCGGGTTTAACAGGAAGGAAATCTGTTTCGATAACACTTTCAATTTTGAGCAACGTCAGCACGGCCTTGTCTTTGTGATGTGTCAACAGTTCACCTTTTTGAGCCAGTCGCATGGAATAAATGCTGTGCGGTTCAAAAGCGATAATCGTCAGATAAGAACTGATAGTTACCAGCATCAAAGGCAGGAAAAGGTCATAGCCGCCTGTTAATTCAGCAATGAGGAAAGTTCCGGTCAGAGGGGCATGCATTACGCCGGCCATTACGCCGGCCATTCCCATGAGCGAAAAGTTCTTTTCTGGAATATAGGGAATGATGTCGAAATAATTGATACTGTGAGAGAAAATAAATACGGACACGCAACCCAGGAATAAACTTGGATCAAAAATTCCACCAGTTCCCCCAGCGCCATTAGTTGCACTCGAAGCAAACACCTTAAATAAAACGATCAACAGTAGATACCCCACAAAAAGCCAATAATTATTGGCTAACGAAAAAAACAGGCTACCTTCCACCAATTTTCCACTTTCGTTGTCAAGCAGCATAGTGATGGTATCATAGCCTTCGCCGTAGAGCGGCGGAAAAATAAAAATCAACAAGCTAAGTATTGGAATGCCAAGCAAGAGTTTTTTGTACCATGAGGTTATTTTTCGGAAATGTCCTTCCAGCCAGTTCATCATGCGGGTAAAATAAAGCGAAACCAACCCGCAGAAAACGCCCAGCAACAGGACGTAAGGTATTCTCTGCATCTCGAAAGGTTCAGTAAGGCTAAATTTGAACATAGCTTCCGTGCCATTGAAAAAGTATGAGACAACGGCAGCCGTAACCGATGCAATAAGCAGAGGCATGACAGAAGTTAACGTCAAATCAAGCATCAAGACTTCGATGGTAAAAACCAGACCGGCGATCGGCGCCTTAAATATTCCAGCAATAGCTCCAGCAGCCCCGCAGCCTACCAAGAGCATCAACGTTCGCTGTTCCATTTTGAACAATCGTCCGATATTGGAACCGATAGCCGAACCAGTCAGCACAATAGGGGCTTCGGCCCCTACCGAACCGCCAAAGCCGATGGTCAATGAACTGGCCAAAACCGACGACCAGATGTTGTGCGGTTTTATCCGGCTTTTCTTTTGCGATATGGCAAAAAGTATCTTTGTTACTCCGTGACTGATATCGTCTTTTACTACAAATTTTACCAACAGCGCGGCCAGCGTGATGCCAACTGCCGGATAAATAAGATAAAGAAAATTGACGTTACTGATACTGAAATTGTTTGTGAGCAATTGCTGTATAAGATGAAGTAATAGTTTTAACATGATGGCCGTCAGCGCAGCACATAATCCTACAAAAAAACTCAGTATCAGTACAAAATGTTTTTCCTGAATATGTTTCTCTCTCAAAAAAAGAAGTTGTTGAAAAATTAGCGCCATTTGTCAATAATAATTTTTTGGTTTTCGGCCAGCAAAAGTAATTATTCTTAAGCATAAAACAAGCCGTTTTGACATTTTATTACGGAATTTTCGGAAAAAGGTCGAAAAGAGTAATGATAAGATCTGGAATTTTTTCTCCCGCGAGGTCACGAATATGTGTTTTAACAAAATTCTGCATATAAAACGAAGTTTTGCCACTGGCTTGAGTACCAGTGAAAATGATTGCGGTGAGATTATCCATTTTTAATATATTTCAAATATTTCAAACATTAACCGCTATTCCTCCCGTTTCGCAAATTGCATTGCAGTGCCATTCTGCGTCGTCGTCGAAAAGCAGGTCGAAACCACTGTCTTTGAAGGCGGTAGATTTTTCGTCGAGATTGGTATAAATAATTTTTCCTTCAATACCTAACTCGTGTGCCATTTCGATAATATCTGCATTGCGCGTCGAAAAATCGTCCGACGGGACGCCAATCATCTCATTATACGCGGAAATATAATCGTCGTCGTTTTCAATTCGCGCCGTCATTATCCAAACATCGTGTCCCTTATATATCAGATGTTTAGCAAGCGCAAAAAATAATCCGTCCGTTA
>JAITHZ010000261.1 GCA_031279795.1 Bacteroidales bacterium | reverse complement strand
TGAAAAAATATAGCATAAACACAATACCGCCTTTATATCTAAAACCCTGATATTTTTTCAATAGCACTTTGTACCGGTCTTTGTGTAGTATCAAGAAATAGTTTATTATTAAAAACGGTGTTTTGGCAGTTGATTAGTATTTTTTTAAAATTAAAAACATTTTGATGGACGCTTAGCTCTTGTTTTGTTTTTTGATTTAAAATAGCTTTGTGGCAAAATTATAACATTATTATTTATGAAAAAAGATAAAAGTCAGAATTTTATTGATAATATATTGGAATATTTGCATCAATTGCATAATCAATTTCCAAATGAAGTAATATATCTGGAATTGTTGGCGCTAACTTATTATGAAGCCGCAGATTACAGTATGGCCGATAAATATTGTGAGTGCATACTGGCAATAGATTCCGATAATAAAAATGTTCAGGAGCTAAAAAGTAAAATTCAGAAATCAAAGGCATAACGCTTGTAATTTCTTTATTATAAGCATATTATTTATTAATACGCTGAAAGTTGAACAGACAAATCCTGTTCCTGAATGAGATTATCGAACGGGAGGCATCGCCTGCAGGTTCGGTTCCTCTTTTTCTGGCGGCTTTGGACTGACCACCAGGGGGACGGATTTCAGCCTGATGGACATGAACTCCGACGGCTTGCCCGACAAAGCTGTGGGTGGAAAACGACGCAGTCAAGTGGCGCTGAACACGGCATGGGAAGGAAATTAGCAATCTTAAGCATGTAAGTGTATATGCAGATCAAGTGAGCATTACACTTTTGCCAACACGTCAGTTAAGTATCAATCCTACTCAAAGTAATGGCATTTTTTTAGAGAATGCAGCAGAGAATATAGGAAGCGATATTCCAATTGTAGAAACAGTTAATAGTACAAATAATATTTTGCAAAATTTTATTTCTTTAATTTCTTTACTTTCTTTACTATTAATATTATTCTAACTGTAATGGTAACGAGGAATAACAATTAAGACACTACAGATCATTTACATATCTTTTTCTTTAATTTTAAATAAATTCAATCGAAAAATCTATCAATAAAAAAGGTGTAATCCAAAAGATTACACCTTTTTATCTATTTTTAATATTTGCTTTGCGAGGGGCGTTATTTCACTTCCTCGAAATCTACATCCGTTACTCCGCCCTCGTTTTTTGGGGGTTGTTGTGGATTTCCAGCATTTCCGCCGCCGAAAGGTCCTGCATTGCCGAAGGGATTGGTTGGGTTTGTGGGGTCGAAACCGCCTGTACCCGTACCGCCTGCCTGTGCGTTTTGTGCGTTGTACATTTCCTGGCTTGCTGCATGGAAAACGCTGTTCAGTTCATTGGTAGCGGCGTCAATGGCTGTAATGTCCTGCGCTTTGTGTGCATCTTTCAGTTTGGACAAGGCTGCTTCTATCGGAGCTTTTTTGTCGGCCGGAATTTTGTCGCCAAATTCTTTCAGCTGCTTTTCCGTTTGGAAAATCAAACTGTCAGCTTGATTCAGCTTGTCAATACGTTCTTTTTCTTTGGCGTCGGCATCGGCATTGGCTTTGGCTTCTTCTTTCATTCGATTGATTTCGGCGTCGGTCAAGCCCGATGATGCTTCGATGCGGATACTTTGCTGTTTACCGGTGGCTTTGTCTTTTGCCGATACATTCAGGATGCCGTTTGCGTCGATGTCGAACGTAACTTCAATTTGCGGCACTCCGCGCGGAGCGGGCGCTATTCCGTCGAGATGAAAACGTCCGATTGATTTATTCTGGTTTGCCAATGGACGTTCTCCCTGCAAGACATGAATTTCTACCGAAGGCTGGCTATCGACAGCAGTAGTAAATGTTTCCGATTTCTTCGTTGGGATGGTAGTGTTGGCATCAATCAGTTTTGTCATGACGCTGCCCATTGTCTCAATACCCAGCGAAAGAGGAGTTACGTCGAGCAACAGCACATCTTTTACTTCGCCCGTCAATACGGCGCCTTGAATAGCTGCTCCAATGGCTACTACTTCGTCGGGATTTACGCCCTTTGAGGGAACTTTGCCAAAGAACTTTTCAACAACTGCCTGAATAGCAGGAATACGTGTAGAGCCTCCTACCAGAATCACTTCGCTGATGTCAGAAGCGTTCAATACTGCATCGGCCAGCGCTTTTCGGCATGGCTCAACTGTAGCCTGAATCAAGTCGTCTGCCAGTTTTTCAAACTGAGCTCGCGTTAACGTTTTTACCAAGTGTTTCGGAATACCGTTTACGGGCATGATGTACGGCAGATTGATTTCGGTACTGATTGTGCTCGACAATTCGATTTTGGCCTTTTCGGCAGCTTCTTTCAACCGTTGCAGCGCCATTGGGTCTTGGCGCAGGTCAATCCCTTCTTCTTTTTTAAATTCGGCAGCCAGCCAGTCGATGATTACATGGTCGAAGTCGTCACCTCCCAAGTGCGTGTCGCCGTTTGTCGATTTCACTTCAAAAACGCCGTCGCCCAGTTCCAGAATGGAAATATCAAATGTGCCACCACCAAGGTCGAATACGGCGATTTTTAAATCTTGAGTTTTTTTGTCAAGTCCGTATGCCAATGAAGCGGCTGTCGGTTCATTTACGATACGGCGAACGTTCAATCCTGCAATTTCGCCGGCTTCTTTTGTAGCCTGTCGCTGTGCGTCGCTGAAATATGCAGGAACGGTGATAACTGCTTCTGTAACTTCCTGTCCAAGATAATCTTCAGCCGTTTTTTTCATCTTCTGGAGAATCATTGCCGAAATTTCCTGCGGCGTATACAAACGTCCATCAATATTCACTCGCGGCGTATTGTTGTCGCCTCTTGTCACGTCGTAAGGTACGCGGGAGATTTCTTTCTGTACCTGGTCGTAGGTTTCACCCATAAATCGTTTTATTGAAAAAACGGTTTTTTTCGGGTTCGTAATCGCTTGCCGTTTGGCTGGGTCGCCAACTTTCCGTTCGCCTCCTTCGACGAATGCGACGATTGAAGGTGTTGTGCGTTTCCCTTCGTTGTTGGGAATGACAATGGGTTCGTTGCCTTCCATCACGGATACACACGAATTTGTGGTTCCTAAATCTATTCCAATAATTTTTCCCATAATGTTAATGTTTCTACTATTTTTAATTAGTTTTTGATTCATATTTTTATGCTTTTGAAAATAGACAAACTTTGTGCCAAAGCAATTACGAGTATTTGTAGCGTCATATCGGCACGGTTTCATTGTTCTATGACAGATTTGATGCCAATTTGACATGAGTGCAATTGAAAGTCGTTATTTTCAAATCACAAAAGCCCGATCAAGAAGTGACCGAGCTTTTGCTCCTTTTTACCTTATGAAAAAATCGCAATCGTATTATGAAAAAAATCGTATCTTATTTGACAAGCAATTTTTGCACCTTCGCACCAAGTTTCACAATATATAAACCATTGGATACCGGTATACGGGCATTTCCAATGGATTGGGCTGCAATGCGCCCGTCAATTGTGTAAACTGTTACTGGTTCCGTCGTTGCTCCATTGATAATGATTGTGCCATTGCTTGAAGAAAGAGAATAATCGGATGCGAGTAACGACTTAACAGATGTTTCTACTTTTTCAATCAGGGTAATATTATCCAAGTAATAAGTTATTTGATTATCATTTAAACCTAACCTTAAATCAAAATTTCCACTGATAGCATTAAGCTCTATAAATGCCATTTCTGCAAATGTTCTGGTAGTTGTAGTCCAACTACCTGCAACAGCAACTTTAGGATATGTTCCATTTTTGAATTGTTGTTCTCCAATACATATTTCAATTTCTTTGTATGTATCACCAGTACCTTCTACATACGCATCAAAAGCAATACCGGAATAATCGTCCAAAGTTTTGCCGTTGGGCAGAGTCATAGGAAAAATAATTTGTCCACTGTAACTTGTGCAAATGTATTTGATAGATTTTTCACCGGCTTTCAATGGATTTTCAACAACTTCGGCATTTTCGGCAGGATTTCCTCCGCGAATAGACGCATAAAACGCACCTAATTCATCATTTTCAAAATCAATTACAATATTATTTCTGACAGGGTCGTCGGCACCGTCCGTAATGTAGGCGTCGGTGAGTGTAAGCAGTCCCTCCTCAGCATTTTGAATATAAATTTGGACAATTGCATTTTTCTTTTCAGCATCAAAGGTAGCTATACATTCAGTTTTTCCTGCCTCTGCTTCTACCTTTGTCTGACCTCCTGCTGCATACTCTACAACGACTTGGACTTTGAAGGTAACAGCATTAAATTTTATTTCTACCCTCTCATAAGCTGTTGCATCAAAAGCTCCCTCTCCAGTTCCAAAGTACCAACCCTTCCCCTTCCATGTTCCATTGTTGAAATTAATAGTAGCGGTAGCAGCATCAAATTCACAATCCCAACCACCATTCAAATTATGAATGTCAAGTTGGTATTTTTCACAAAACATACTTGCGCTCCAGCACAGTGCACTAACTAAAAGTAAAATCTTTTTCATTTTGATGTAAATTAAAAATTAACGATTAAAAATATCGCTGCAAAAGTATAGGTATTTGTGTATCTTGCGCATGATTTTTGTAACATATACTTTGCTGCTGGTTACATCAATAGTTAATGTTTGTTACTAATTGTGGTGTTTCATGTCTAATTTTATTTTCATCAGTGCGTCCAAATCATGTACAGGTCGTTCAATATCGTAAGGAACAGGGAGTTGCGAAAAAATTTGAAAATAGAGCAGGCAAGCGTCTTTCCACCACACTGCGTCGCGCGCCTGAATCTTTAACCGAGATTGTATGTGAGTGAAGCGTTCCGCATCAGTATATTGTTCCATTTTGTCCCAAACTTTTTGAAATTCACGTACTTGCTGTACACCGGAATCGTATTTTATGCACAATTCGTCCCAGAAGATACGTCCGCTTTTCATTTTGTATTTCCATGGGACGTGGTGAAACCAGAGCCAGTATTTTTCGGGGCAGACAGACAAATCGCCAAATATTTCCTTTAAAGGCGAATAATACTGTGCTACGGCATTGCTGCCGGTTTCGGTGCGATCGAATCCCAGTCCGAGACTGTCGGCCTGATGGTAATACGATGGCAACCAGTCGGGACGCGCTCCAGGAATGTTAGTCCATGGCTCTGGCCCGTAATGGTGCCCCCACGCGAAAATGTGATGCAATCCAAGTGGCATCATATAATTCACCGCAGTCTCGTACGATTCTGTCATGATTTTTCTCACAGGGTCAACAAAGCCTGCATCGTGCGAAAACGTAAGACGAATCCATTCATTGGCAATTTCGTCAGGCGTCAAGCGGTTGTTCCATGCCAGCCGTCCGAAGGCATACCAGTTAGCCTGCGCAAAATGATGTCCGCACCAGTTAGCGTCGTTGCCTATATTTGCAACGCCGGCAATGGCTGTGAATGGATGCGGGAACAGTGTCCTGTCG
>JAITHZ010000256.1 GCA_031279795.1 Bacteroidales bacterium | reverse complement strand
ATATGAGGATTTCCTGTCAGATGTTTATCAGTTCTTCATGCAGGCCATATATGTCGATACGGAAGGATATATTGTACGCTGTCCGATTTGGATTTCCGAAAAGAAATTATCCATTTACTTAATGTGATGAAGGATATGCCCCATTCGCTCCTTCTTGGTCTTCATGTAAAATGCGTTGTGCGGATTTGGCGTGACTTCAATCGGGATGTTCTCCTCCACCGTCAGACCGTAAGCCTCCAGTCCGACACGCTTCACCGGATTGTTGGTCATCAGTCGCATTCGCCGGACGCCAATCTGACGCAATATCTGAGCGCCTACGCCATAGTCGCGCTCGTCGGCCTGATAACCCAGATGGAGATTGGCATCTACCGTGTCGAGACCATTCTCCTGTAACTTGTACGCTTTCATCTTTTCCATCAGCCCGATGCCACGTCCTTCCTGATTCAGGTAGATAACCACGCCGCAACCTTCCTCTTCGATTCGGCGCATGGCCTTTTGCAGCTGCTCGCCACATTCGCAACGGAGTGAACCGAAGATGTCGCCCGTGACACAGGACGAATGTACACGTACCAGTATGGCTTCTTCCGTCCGAATCTCACCCTTAATCAGGGCAATGTGTTCCTGTCCGGAACTTTTCTGAAGGAATGGGATCAGACGGAAATGACCGTACCGCGTCGGCATATTCACTTCGACGCCCTTTTCGACTAATGACTCCGTTTGCAGGCGATAGGCAATCAGGTCACGGATAGAAATAATCTTGATGCCGAACCTGCGCGAAAGTTCTATCAGTTGCGGCAGGCGTGCCATCGTGCCATCCTCATTGATAATCTCAATCAGCGCTCCGGCCGGATACAGATTCGCCAGGCGAGCCATGTCGACCGTTGCTTCCGTATGCCCTGCACGCTGGAGAACGCCACGCGAGCGGGAACGCAGGGGACTGAGATGTCCCGGACGTCCCAGGTCGGAGGGTCGCGTAGAGGGATTGGCCAGCGCCAGAATCGTTTGCGCACGGTCATACATGGATACGCCCGTCGTACATCCTCCGCCCAGCTTGTCGACCGTAACGGTGAAGGGCGTTTCGAGCATGGAGGTGTTGTGTGCCACCTGCATGTCGAGTTCCAGCTCCCTGCAACGCTCTTCCGTAATCGGAGCACACAGGACGCCTCGACCATGCGTCATCATAAAATTGACCTTTTCGGGCGTAACCTTCTCGGCAGCGATGATAAAGTCGCCTTCATTTTCCCGGTCTTCATCGTCGACCACGATCAGGAACTTGCCTTCCCGAAAATCTTCAATTGCTTCTTCAATCGTATGTAACTGTTCCATTATTTTTTTATCGTAAGATGAATGACATTTCGGATGTTCCGACAGTCTGTGATTCTGCTCCGCGTGATTTGCAGGGAGTTGTCGGAGTACTGTTTCTTATAATTCTCCATGCTCAATTCTTTTTACTGTCTCCAGCAATTCGCCGCACACCTGCCGGACTGTCCGGATGTCTCGCAATATAAACTTGCGTCGCCAGATAACGGCTATATATATCGGCAAGCCGACGGGAAACAGACAGGCGATAAGAGTTCCTGTTCGTCTGCTCAGCCAGGCGCCTGACCATCGACCGGTAATGATGGGAAGGTCCATCAATTTATTTAACAACAGATTCCGGTCGGAGTTACTGCCTTCTTCTACCAGTTGCTCCATGGCCGTGACGATCTGTCCGGCCTCGTTGTCTCTTCCGCCGCATCGCCAGAAGGAAAAATAGGACATCCCGCGTTGACTGTTCGACAGACAGGCGTTGCATAACTGCTCCAGCGCTTCGATGCGCAGGCGAAGCGCCGCATAGTCTA
Source organism: Bacteroidales bacterium (assembly GCA_031279795.1). Lineage (GTDB taxonomy): Bacteria > Bacteroidota > Bacteroidia > Bacteroidales > WRGA01 > WRGA01. The sequence continues at coordinate 5,715 of JAITHZ010000256.1, read as the reverse complement.
CCTTAAACATAATCACTTCCTTTCGCTCAATCTTGCGGATAGTGCGTATGCCGAACCATTTCTTGATGTTGTCGACATAGGTCTCGGCATCCAGGAGCACAGAATCGTTCACCGCTTTCCGGGTGAGGAAGATACCCAGCGGAAGCAGCACAGCCGAACTGAGCCACATGCCCTGCCAGGGTTGCCACATGCCATTGCTGGCCATCTTGAAACCGGTGTTGTCGATGATGAAATAAAAGATGAACAGAAGTACGGAGATCACAACCGGCATTCCCAGACCGCCTTTACGTATGATAGCGCCCAGCGGCGCACCGATAAAGAAGAAGAGAAGACAGGCAATGGAATACGTAAACTTGCGGTGCATCTCCGTATGATGGCGTCGCATCTCCTTTTCTTCGGCCGCGAGGACATTAGACTGTAATGCGTATTCCCTCTGCAGGGCTTCGACGTTTGTACGCGCCTGCGTGTAAAGCGAAAGGCGTGCGCCTGTGGTTTTCGACTGGAAAGCCTCATCAAACGACGGGATTGCCGCCTCATTTTCATCGGCAACCGCTTTGTTCTCCTCCTTCGGGAGGGTCTCCCGCGTCTCATTCAGGCTTTTCTTGTAGGAACGGTTATAGAGCATCGTGGTATGTATGTTCTTCAGACTGTCAATGGCACAGGTCATGGAGTCAATGGACTGACGCAGATTCGTCAAATCTTTCCCTACATAGCGGTTCTGCATCAGCGATTCGTCGGCGCGATTAAAGTTCGCATCATACTTGATAAGAATTTCTTTCGTCCGGAACGATTCCCTGCGGTAAGGTACGGCTTCGCTTGGCTTTGCACGGCTGTTTCCCTGATTCTTGAGGTTTTCAAACGCCTCGCCGTTATAGATCGACAGGATAAGATAGAACTTGTTTGTCGCCATCTTCAGCCGTCCCGAATCGGCCAGAATCATTTGCAGGTTGTTGAAGCCTTCGGAATAGTCGTAAATTGTCAGGTCGCGCAGTAATCCGTTGGGTTCTTTCTTTTTTACATATATATTGTAACCCGCAATCCCGCTGGAGAACGTGCTCTCCGGGATGTCCAGTTCGGGCGATTTCTGGCGCAGCGAATAGAGCAGCGTCCACATTTTTACCTGCGACATGGGAATGATGTTGTTCTGGAAATGGAAGGCGGCGACAGTAACAAAGCAGAGAACGACAATCATGGGGCGCATGATGCGAAAAAGGGAAATGCCGGCAGCCTTCATAGCCAGTAATTCAAACTGTTCGCCCAGACTGCCGAATGTCATCAACGAGGCCAGCAAGACAGATAACGGCAAGGCCATCGGGACTAACGTGAGGGTGGCATAGCTGAACAGTTCCAGAAGTACATGCATGGCGACGCCCTTGCCTACCAGTTCGTCGACGTACTTCCATAAAAACTGCATGAGAAAAATAAACAGGCAGATACAGAAGGTCATGGCGAACAGCGGCAGAAACGTCTTCAACAGGAAAATATATAATCGTTTTATCTTCATCCGTTCCACTTTCGATCGACAAAAGTAGTGTAAAACCTGCAAACAAGCTGTTTCCAAGGTGTGAAACTACATTAAAAAGCCGGTTTTCATTCGTTGTCCGTTTCTGTACGACGTATAACCGCGTTCAATCAGGCGGAATGCTCGCCATCGACGGTCCGGCAAAGCAACCGTTGTCCGGATGTTCCGAAATTACGCAGTCTTTCCTACTCCGGCACATAGATAATTTCGCCATTCTCTAATTCGTAGGCCACCCCCACACGCTTTCCTTTGGTTTTCTCGGACGATTGCGCGTCGGAGGGCGTGTATTTGTTGATCCTGTTCCCTTCCTTGGTGATGATCTCCATGTTGTCCTTGCCGGGATTCTTGACAACCGTAAAATCTTCCTGCGTAAAAACCTCCGTCATATTCAGGTGTATCACCATCGCAACCATCAGCGCGACGGCAAAGACCATCGCTACATCGAACAGATTGACCACTACGCTCAGCGGATCGGTATCTTCTTCCCGAAAGTATTTGCCGGAACGTCTGTTACTCCTCATTGCTTCCCGTTTAATATCCGTGATACATATTCCAGACTGTACAAATCCTTGGCATACCAGCGCTGTTTGAATTGCAGCGTTATCAGTCCAATGGCACTGATAACCAGTCCGACAACCGTTGTGGCAAATACCACCTGCATGTTGTACGCCATACCGGAAATGTCGCCCGTTGACAGGCCGACCAGCGCCGGACTCATGGCAATCAGCGTGCCGATAAGTCCCAAAACAGGTCCCATCTTGGCTAATATCTTGGAGAGCGACAAATCTTTGTCCACCTCGTTTTCAAGACTCGACAGCAGATAATCCGAATACGCTTCGCCGGCGGTTGCGGAGGTGAGGAGGTCGCGCAGGTATTTTACAAACAGCGAATGGTCTTTGTCCGGCAATAACGATTTTAACTCCTCCATACTTGCCGGCGACAGTTCTTTGATTTTCCGTCCGAACAGTGCGTCGTTGCGACGCTTTACCATCATTTGATTATAAAAACTGCCGGCGAGCAGCAAGGCTCGTCCAAAAAGAATCAGCAATAGAATAATGTCGGGAATTAACAGGCTGTTGGCCACCCAGAATAATGATTTTGATATGATTTCCATATTTAATTACGAGATTTGATTTTATACTTGATTTTGTTTAATAAAATGCCTGCGACGAAAAATAGAGTAAACAAACCCAACGACAGCAGTACGGCTTTTATGTTTAGCGGTTCTTTTGCGGCCGAGTAGGTTGTATTTCCGTTTACGGTCGTTATCAGTCCGATGATGCACACAAACAAACCGACCAAGAAATAAATTTCCAGTCGCACTTCTTTTTCGGGGCACGCATGTTTGAGAAGAAAGCTCAGCAGGGGCAACATGACGAGCACAACACCGGCAAACACGTATGACAACCATGTAAAATTGTTTCCGGGCATGGCAAAAATCAGTTGCGTTTGCAGGTAAAACAGGACGGGAAACAGCAGTAATCCCGGATACCAGCGGAGCAGCGAGTTCCAGCGGTTTCTTTTTTTCGCGCCGAACAGTTCGCGTAACTCGGCGAAGCAAAAGGCGAAACACAGCGCGGATTCGGCGGTGATGAATACGGCGACATCCTGCATCACGCCAACATTGTTGAGAAGGTCTGCCAACTGCGTTTTCGATTGTACAATCGCCCACTGCGTCGTTCCTGCAACGAAAGCGGCGCACAGCAAACCGAACAGCGCCGATTGCCACCATTGCCAAAAACTGAGCTTCAGCAGACAGGCGGTCAGAATAAAAAGAATCAGTATTTGAAGGATGTGTTGCATTGCAGGAGTTTTAATCTGTCAATTTCTTGTTTTACGGAATCAATTATTTTTTATGACTTTTTCACTGACAACAATATATTCCCAAAGCATTGTGGCAACAGTTTTTCCGGTTTCGTTTGTTGGAGAGTTGCGGCTTGGCATTGATTTGCTGCTTAATGCACGTTTATACGTGGTTAAGTGGCGGAAACCGTTTTCTTCAAATTTTTCGGCTATGAATTGGTCTGTTGGCAGTTGCACATTTTTAACTGTTCGATTTCCAACCACATAGATTGATTTTCCGCCTTTGCGAACACTTCGGGCGACTCTTTTTATTGAGCCGTCTAAATCATTGTAAAATGCTGAAACTTCCAACGCTCGTTTATTGTCCGTTTTACTGATTTGAGAAATATAATCGGCGATAATTCCTTTTGTGATATTCTCTTTCGGTTTTACACCGCCCATCAACATACCATCAATTTTGCGGGCATAATCTATTCCGAGCCATTCATTTGAAAGTGTTGAAAATTGTCCGTATGCAACGGTTGTGCGACTGTCGCCATAGGGGGGACTTGTCAAAACTACATCAAAAAACTCATCTTGCGGCTGAAATTTAGAATATTGAACCTCCACTTTCGGCTCATTTTCTAATTTTGGATAATAAAAATTGGAATATAAAAACAATGTATCTTCAAACTTTTTGAAATAAACGCCAATAACATCGGGATTGAAATTCAGCAAGTCCTGCTCTTTCATTCTAAATAATTTGAACTCATTGTTTCGAGTGTAAGAACATTCGCGCACCGTTTCCGAAAACGGAACTAAGAAAAACCGGCGAATTGGTTCATTTTCGATCTTATCAATGAAATATTTAATAATCATCAGATTTTCAATTACTTCTTTTGAAAACCAAAAATCAATATTAATAATTTGCGGTTGTGGAAGTTCGTGCGCATTATTTTCATTTTTCAGAAAATCATATAGATTATTCCTGAACTGCTTTTTGGTTTTAATTAATTCACCGATAGATACTTTTGTGAATTTCACATTAGAAATTAAAATAGCCAAGGGGTTTATGTCAAAACCGTACATTTCAGTTAAGCCACATTCCAAACCGCTTGTAAACGACGAACCCGAACCGCAATAAGGATCAAGTAATCGTCCGCTTTTTACATTCAATTCTTTCAAAATTTCAATGCCTATTTGTGGAAGCATAGTTGCAGGGTACTTATGCAAATTCGGATAAAGAGTTGCATAAGATTGCCCTGTAAAATCGTATTTTGTATTTCTAATAATTTGATACATAATCACAAATTGATATTTATATATTCCGGCAAAGTAGACATTCTATCAATAAAATCAGCATCTATATTTTTGGCGATAAATGATTTATCGAAAAATTTAAACATTCCCCTATGTTGTGGATTATTGATTTCATTATAAAAGTTTACTGTTGCAAAAGCAACCAAGGGCATCTTTTCGGGATTGTATTCAATGTTGTACTTCTCTTTGAGCGGATTGTCGGAAGTTGCAATTTCCATTAGCAGTTTCCATTTGTAAGTTTGCCCTGCACGTTCTCTCAAGGAAGTTTTGAGCGATAAAATCATGCACTTTTTCAGTGTATTATCTTCATTTAATGAATAAAAGACCAAATCACAATCGGGCTTTTGCGTTTCGCCATCGACATTAATAATCGAAACTTCCTTAAACGAAGGCACTTTTGAAATTTGACTTGTTACGAAAATATCTTGACGGATATTTCCTGATTCTTTGTTTTTTAGAAAAATATAGACTAAAGTCAGCGAAAATGAGTTGCCTGCAATAGATTTCAACGCTTGTTTTTCGTCTTTGATTTCTCCGTTGGTTTTTCGTTCCGACAAATAGGCGTCAACTGCCGGTTTGGCTTCATTCAAAATGCAAAAAACTTCGTCAAATACAGTCATATAGCCAGCTTTCCGATTTGTTTGTTGTGATACAAATTCCTCTACAAGAGCAATCGTTTTTTGCATATACGGCGTTGCTTTGATTGTCGCCAATGTTTTTTGTTCGTCCTTATTTAGTTGTATCATATTCTATGACATTATTGATTATTCCTTTCAGTTCCCAATAGGGAGGCGAAGTAACAATCAAATGAACGCTTTTGTCTGCAAGGTCGTTCATTTGACGGCTGTCTCCGTTGACTATCTCGTGTATTGTCATCCCTGTTCTATTTTTGTCGCAAATATACATGAAATTTTTCGATTACGCAGATTCAACCAAATTTTACCACATGAAATTTAAAGTAAGAATGATTTACGACCTTTGCAAATTTTGAACGATATAAAAGATTTTACATCATGAATATCCATTTGCCGGCCTGTGGAGGCAAACAATACCTATATATAATAGGTACAGGCGCACTCGCTTATCTCCGT
>JAITHZ010000206.1 GCA_031279795.1 Bacteroidales bacterium | reverse complement strand
GCCTGAAACGCATTTTCCAGTTTCGGAAGCATACCTTTGCTAATGACGCCATCCGCAACGTAACGGTGGAAGGATGCTTCTGACAAGAGCGGAATCAAACTCTCGTCATCGTTCTCGTTCATAAGTACGCCTTTTTTTTCGAAGCAGAAAACAAGGGTAACATCGAAAAAAGCGGTTAAAGCTTTGGCGGTTTCAGCGGCAATTGTATCGGCATTTGTATTGAGCATGCTGCCAGCTTTGTCGTGCGTCAGAGGCGCCAGTACCGGCACAATATCCTGATGGATTAATTCAGCCAGTAATTTCCCGTCAACATGCTTGACATCTCCCACAAAACCATAGTCAATTCCGTTCACCGGTCGTTTTTCTGAGCGGATGATGTTCATGTCAGCGCCGGTCAGTCCCAGCGCGTTCACCTGCAAGGCCTGCAATCCAGCTACTATGTTTTTGTTCACTAATCCGCCATAGACCATTGTAACCACTTCCAGGTTCTTTGCATCCGTCACCCTGCGTCCATCCACCATAATGCTCTCAATGCCTAATTGCGCAGACAGTTTTGTTGCCAAACGTCCGCCTCCGTGTACCAGCAGCTTGTGTTCTGGAATTGCGACAAAGTCGTTCAGTAATGCCTGCAATGTCTCCTTTTCTTCAACAATTTTCCCGCCTACTTTGACGATTGTAAGTTTTTTCATTACAGCATATCTTCAATTATATTTAACATTTTCACCGTAGCTTTGATAGCAGCTTCAGTTTGGTCTGGGTCAAGGCCGGTGGTTTTAAAATCCTTTCCCTGAAAATTCCAGGAAATGGTGGTTTGCACCAGCGCATCGGTTTGTCCGCCCGGTGGAATTGTCACAACATAATTGGTCAGGACGGGCGTAGGCTTGCTCAACTGGCGGTTATAGATTTTCCACAAGGCCTTTGTGAAAGCGTTGTACTGGCCGTCGCCGGCGGCAGTAGCCTCGTAGGTGCGCCCTTCAATTTCGAGTTTTACAGCTGCCATTGGCCGCAAGCCTTTCGATACGGACAAGGCATATCCTACTACTTTTATTTTTGCATTTTGTACATGCTTCAACACGTCGGAAATGATGTAGGGCAGTTCGTCTTGCGTAACTAACTGTTTTTTATCGCCTAATTCGATAATACGTTCTGTGACCTTATGCATGGATTCTTCGTCAAGCACGATGCCCAGCATTTCGAGGTTCTTCTGGATATTGGCTTTTCCTGACATTTTCCCCAGAGCGTATTCGCGCATCCGTCCGAAACGTTCTGGCAGTAAATCATTGAAATACAGATTGTTTTTCTTATCGCCATCCGCATGAATGCCGGCGCATTGCGTAAAAACGTTTTCTCCAATCACTGGCTTATTTGCCGGAATATGAATGCCCGAACTGGATTCAACCATCCGGCTGATTTTGTTGATATTTTTTTCGACAATGCCTGTTTTCACGTTCAACAAGTCGTGAAGAACGGCCAGCACGCTGGACAATGGCGCATTTCCTGCCCGTTCGCCCAAGCCGTTGACGGTTGTGTGGATGCCTTTCGCTCCGGCTTGAACGGCCATCATCACATTGGCAACAGCCAGGTCGTAATCGTTGTGTGCATGAAAGTCGAAGTGTATTTCGAGGTAACGGGCAAGCATTTGCGAACAAAGTCCGGCGGTTTGCTCAGGCGACAAAATTCCCAGCGTGTCGGGAAGCATGATTCGTCTGACAGGCAGACGCCGCAATCTGTCCATCATAAAAAAAACATAATCAGGAGAATGTAACATACCGTTCGACCAGTCTTCCAGATAAATGTTGACGGTAATTCCTGAGATTTCGGCATGACGGACAACCTCCTCAATACCAGCCAAATGTTCTTGTGGCGTTTTTCGCAACTGTTCCGTCACGTGCTTCAACGAACCTTTGCAAAGCAGATTGAGAACCCGACAGCCGGCGTCCTGTATCCAGCGAAGCGAGCGTTGTCCATCGACAAATCCCAGTACTTCAATCTGATGAAGCCTTCCTCGACGCTGCGCCCAGTTTGTCACTTTCCTGACAGCTTCAAATTCACCTTCGGAAACCAGCGCTGAAGCAATTTCAACACGGTCAACCTTTAAGTCTTCCAACAGGAGGCTTGTCAGGCTCAACTTTTCTTCGGCCGAAAACGACACCCCCGAAGTCTGTTCGCCGTCGCGCAAGGTGGTGTCCATTATTTCGATATATGAACTCATGAATTTGTTTTCTGTTTATTTTCCCATGTTTCGATTTTGTCCTTGTTGCTCAGCAGAAAGTCGATGTCGTCGTAGCCGTTCAGCAGGCAATTCTTTTTGTATGCGTTGATTTCGAACGTTTCGCACCGTTCAGTTGAGTTGTTCGTAATCGTTTGTCTTTCCAAATCAACGGTGATGCTGGCCGATGGATTTTGATTAGCCGCAGTAAAAAGTTCTGCGAGAAAATCATCGGACACTACTACCGGTAATACGTAGTTATTCAGTGCATTGTTTCGGAAAATATCCGCAAAGAAACTCGAAACAACCACGCGGAATCCGTATCCTGCAATTGCCCATGCTGCATGTTCGCGGCTGCTTCCGCTACCGAAATTTTTTCCGGCAACGAGAATTTCTGCACCGCTGTAGCGCGGACTGTTCAGCACGAAATCGGACAGCGGTTGGCCGTTTTTGTCGTATCGCCAGTCGGCAAACAGGTTGACTCCAAAGCCCTCGCGTGTTGTTGCTTTCAAAAAACGCGCCGGAATAATCTGGTCAGTATCTACATTTTCTATCGGAAGAGGAACGTATGTGCTTGTTAATGCTGTAAACTTTTTCATTACATTAGGATTTATTTTTATAATTTACCAGTTAATTGGTTCGATACCATGTGTTTGTAAGTAAATATTAGTCTGGCTGAAATGTTTGTTTCCTAAGAAACCTGTAGCCGAAAAAGGCGACGGATGAGCCGACGCGAGAACTAAATGTTTTTGGCGGTTGATGAATGCGCCTTTCTTTTGCGCGTATGCTCCCCAGAGCAAAAACACGATGTGTTCGCGTTCGTCGGCTAATTTCCGGATGGCGGCATCGGTAAATTCTTCCCAGCCTTTGTTTTGGTGCGATCCGGGTTTATGCGCCTGCACGGTGAGGGTAGCGTTCAGCAGCAGCACACCCTGTTCGGCCCAGCCTGTCAGGTTTCCGGTCGTTGGCGGAAGAATTCCCAAGTCGCTGTATATTTCCTTGAAAATGTTTTGCAGCGATGGCGGCGGTTTTATGCCGTCGTTTACCGAAAAACACAATCCATGTGCCTGATTGGGACCATGATACGGGTCTTGACCTAAAATTACTGCTTTCACTTGATGATAAGGTTTTTTATCGAATGCATTAAAGATATATTTTCCCGGATGATACTCTGTTTGCGTGGAATATTCATTTTTTACAAAGGCAATCAGCCTGTTGAAATAGTCTTTTTCAAATTCGTCTGTAAATTGC
>JAITHZ010000195.1 GCA_031279795.1 Bacteroidales bacterium | reverse complement strand
TGGAAAACCAACGGCAGACACTGTCTTTTGTTGATCGTTATGAGTAAATTCATTTTTCATCACTCGGTTTTCTGTCAAAAGTCTTTAATTTACATTCAACAGCATCAAACAAATATTGAGCGATAACCTCGCCTCCATGCCGGTTTATGTGCGTGTAATCGGTTCGGGCTTTCGACGGTTTGGATTCAACGTATCCTGCAATTCCGCCATCAAGACGCATTACTTCAACCAGATTCCAAAAGGCAATTTCACAGTTTTTTGCCATTTGTTGCTGTTCTTTCGCCAAATTCAGAATGCCGGGCATTGTCACAAATTTTCCGTCTTTTTTCATTGCGCGGTCGCTAACGCTTATCAGCAGAATACCGGTATCGGGCAGATTTTGACGAAAATAACGGATGACGTTTTCCATTCCTTTTCGGTATACGTCGTAGTTTCGCGTGTTTGCCGATGCAACATTTAATCCATACAGCAACACAATCAGATCGTAATGCCGGATGCTGTCGAAGTCATGCAGAACAGTTGCCGGAATAGCGCCCAGTTGCAGCCCCGACAGTCCGCGATGCGAAAAATTGTCAACCGAAATGCCGGTTTCATTTTCCATGGAAATGCCGAAAAAACGTGTGTTAATTCCCTGATTATCAATTTTGATGCGCAGTTGGCCTATTTTTTCGTTCACTGAAATTTTTTGAACATGCATGCTTCCGTCAACTGTGTGCAATGAAATGGAATTTTTGTTTACCGTTGTTGAAAATTGCAACCCACCGTCTGTAACAAAATAACATGTTGCGACAGAACAAGTATCTGGTTTGTAGCCATCCGGTTTTCGGCAGGCAAACGAGGCAGTCGCTCCTGTACGGGGAACAAAATAATGTCCCGAAATTCCCTGCAGCTCGGTATCAAAAGACTTGTCTGTAATGCAATATTCGCCCCAGCCCGACAGAGAAGAAGACACTGTTGTCCGAAATTGAGCAGTGACGGTGTTCAATGGAATAAACCCCGCTCCGCTACCGCCATATTTTTCCTGCAGCAGCGACCGGAAAGCGCTTGTCAGGATATCGCCTTCAATATATGAATCGCCGTAAAAGGCAATGCGTGCCGCGCGGTTGGCTGTGAGTGATTTATACAGTTGGCGAAATGTTGTGCGCATTGAGGAATAATCTTCGATGTCCACCCTGTTTTCTTTACAGGAATCGGTCGGTTCCATTTTCAGCGAATCGGAATCATTGGCAAATACAGGTGCTGTTGAGACTTTGGCATCTGGACGAATTACCGAGAGGATATTGACAGGCTTTATTTCAAAACCGCCAATACGAAATTCAGGAATTAACGTAAGCAATAAAAAACCCGCAAGTACCAAAAGCGTTAACCATACAACAATTTTCATACAGTTGTTTATCTTTCTGTTTGTTCCAATAATGCCAGTCCAATATCTTTAAGTTTGAATTTTTGAATTTTGCCGCTTCCTGTCAACGGAAAACTTGTTACAAAAAATACATGTTTCGGAATTTTGTGTCGAGCAATTTTCCCTCTGCAAAAATCCTGTACGTCTTCGGCTGCGAGTGTCGCATTTTCTTTCAGGATAATGAATGCGCCGACTTCTTCTCCGTATTTTTCCGAAGGAATGCCAGCAACCTGTACGTCGCTTATTTCCGGTATTTGATATAGAAATTCTTCAATTTCGCGCGGATAAATATTTTCACCTCCACGTATAATCATGTCTTTAATACGTCCGGTGATGCGGTAATAGCCCTGTTCGTCTTTTATTCCCAAGTCGCCCGAATGAAGAAAGCCATCCTTGTCGATGATTTCGCTGGTAGCTGCAGGGTTTTTGTAATAACCTGTCATGATGTTATAGCCGCGACAACACATTTCGCCCTGTTCGCCCGCCTTACATTCCTTGCCTGTTTCGGGATTGATAACCCGTACTTCGGTAAATGGATAATCCCGTCCGACGGTAGTGCAGCGGAGATCAAATGAATCGTCCACTGTTGTTTGCGTCATTCCGGGCGATGTTTCCGTCAATCCGTAAACGCTGGTGATTGTCATAAACATTTTATCGCTCACGGTGCGCATCAATTCAACCGGACATAGTGCGCCGGCCATGATTCCGGTACGTAACGAACTCATGTCGAACAGGTTAAACATTGGGTGACTGAGTTCGGCGATGAACATGGTTGGAACGCCATACAGCGCCGTGCAACGTTCTTTGTGAATGGAAGCCAGCACAACCAGCGGGTCGAACTTCTCGACCATGACCTGTGTTGCGCCATGCGTCAGGCAATTCATGGTGGCCAGCACCACGCCGAAGCAGTGAAACAACGGCACGCAGACACACAGCTTGTCGCTGGATGTGAATTTCATATTTTTGCCCGTGAGATAACCGTTGTTGGCAATGTTGTGATGAGAAAGCATCACGCCTTTTGGGAAACCTGTTGTTCCCGATGTATATTGCATGTTCACAACATCGTGGCAGTTGATGTCGTTTTTGGCTGCGATCAAGTCTGCATCATCAATATTTTTTCCGAGCAGCAGCAGTTCGGCGGTGTTGTACATGCCGCGATGTTTTTCATGCCCGATGTAAACGACATTTCTCATGCAGGGAAAACGTTCGCTGCGTAAATGAGCGCGCTGACAAATTTTCAGTTCCGGCAGCATGGCATAGGTCATTTCCACATAATCGCAATCCCACGTACCGTCGATGATGCAAAGGGTGTGCATGTCCGAGTCTCTGCACAGAAATTCCAGTTCACTCTGTTTGTAGCTGGTGTTGACGGTGACCAGCACTGCGCCTATCTTGGAGGTTGCATAAAGGAATGTCAGCCAGTCGGGAACATTGGTAGCCCATATACCGACATGACAGCCTTTTTGTATGCCAATGGCCATCAATCCTTTTGCCAGATCGTCCACCCGTTTGTTGAACTGTTTCCATGTAAAACGCAAATTCCGGTCGGAATAAACGATATATTCCCTGTCGGGAGTTGTCGAGGCCCAGTATTCAAGCCATTCTCCAAGTGTTCTGTCGAATAATTGTTCCATAATTCACCAACTGTCAAAACGGCATGTAAATGACTGCAAGGATTTTAGCTTTTTGCTGATTCCCTGCGCGTACGTGGTGTGCAACGATCGAATCGTAATAAATGCTGTCGCCTTCTTTGAGCAGGTAAGTTTCTTTTCCGTAATTGATTTCCACCGAACCTTCGAGACAATAAACAAATTCTTCGCCTTCATGTGAAGATACGATGAAATCTACGCCTTCGGGAACAGGTTCTATTTTGATGATAAACGGCTCCATGTGACGTCCGGCTTTCGACGACGACAAAGCGAAATAATCCATGTGCCTGTGAGCCAATGTGTCGCTTGTTGAAAAGCTAACGCTTTTTGTGTGCGTATCCCTTCGGGTTATGATAGGGCCTTCTTCGTCGTGGTCGTCGAGAAAAGTTCCCAGCCGCACGCCCAGCACACGCGCGATTTTTACCAGTGGCGTAAGCGACGGCAACTCTTTTGCCTGCTCTATCTTTTCGATTTGCACCTCGCTGAGGCTCGTCCGTTCCGCCATTTCCTGCAAACTTATTAATTTTGATTCACGAAGCGTTCTGATTCGTTCTCCAATACTTAAATTGACTGTTTCCATTGATTTTAGTGTGAATTTTTGATTTTTAGCATATTTTTATTTCGCTGCAAATATATAGCAATACTTACAAATTACAAGGACTAACGGTCAAAAGCTTTATAATAAACAATCAAGTTATGTTTTTTTAACTCTTTTGAATTACAATAAAGTTTAACGTGATATTTCTGTATTCCATATAAATCCGTACATTTGCAGTTTCATTTTAAACTGTTTTCACAAATGATTCATCTTGCCGGAGTAAACAAAACGTATTATGGCGGTGCGCCGCTTCATGTACTGAAAGGCATTGACCTTCAAATCAACCGTGGGGAAATGGTTTCGATTATGGGCGCTTCCGGTTCGGGGAAATCTACGCTGCTGAATATTCTGGGAATTCTTGATACATACGATACCGGAACCTATTGCCTGAACAATACCCTGATCCGCAATTTAAGCGAGACAAAAGCCGCTGTTCTTCGAAACCAGATGATTGGCTTTATCTTCCAGTCGTTCAACCTGATTGCTTTCAAAAATGCAATGGAAAATGTGGCGCTTCCCTTATATTATCAAGGTGTTGGACGGCGGAAACGCAATGCGATTGCGCTGGAATATCTCGACAAGCTGGGTTTGAAGGAATGGGCTAAACACATGCCAAACGAACTGTCGGGCGGCCAGAAACAGCGGGTGGCCATTGCCCGCGCGCTGATTTCCAAACCGCAGATTATTCTGGCTGACGAGCCGACGGGCGCGCTGGACAGTAAAACCTCCGAAGAGGTGCTCCAAATTCTGCGCGAGGTAAACCGTACGGGCATGACGATGGTCATTGTTACGCATGAACAGTTTATTGCCGATGCTACCGATAAAATCATCCGGCTTAAAGATGGCGTCATTGAATCCATTAATATTACGCAATATTTTCATAATTAACGCGCTATGTTTGAACTGGACAATTGGATGGAGATTTTTCTTATCATCCGAAAAAATAAATTAAAGACATTTTTGACGGGATTCGCCGTGTTTTGGGGAATATTCATGCTGATCATCCTGCTGGCAGCCGGAAACGGATTCAAAAACGGCGTGATGTCGCTGTTCGGAAACCGTGCAAAAAATCGCATTGACGTGTATGGCGGACGAACTTCCATGCCTTATCAGGGGCTGCCTAACAACCGTCGAATACGTCTGGAGCAGAAAGATATAGACTGGATTGACTTTCAGGTGCCGGAATCCGACTTAGTGTCGGCGAGAATCACGAACAGGTCGCGAGTTACTTATGAAATGGAGTTTAGCGATTGCCGTCTTGATGGCGTATATCCGGAATATGTTGTCCTGAATGGCATAAAAATGATAGGCAACGGGCGGTTTATCAACAAAATAGACATGCAGGAAAAGCGAAAAGTCGCTGTTATCAACAAGCGGTTAAATGCAGTATTGTTTAAGGAA
>JAITHZ010000169.1 GCA_031279795.1 Bacteroidales bacterium | reverse complement strand
TTTGCTATTTGATTTTGAAAAATCTATGTTGAGCAACAAAATAATCTCACTGAAACAATAATCATTAATCAATAATTACCCATCAATAGTCATCAATCAATAAAACTTTATGTTTTTATTCGTTGCTTTAAATATTAATTTGCTGTAAATCAATAGTATTATTTTTTGCTCGCGTCACCCATTTTGGCAACGCAAAAACATCAATTCGCTCATTTATAGGTTGTTGTACAATAGAGATTTTGAAAGTGTCAAAGTCAGGACGAATTAAAAATTACGAATTACGAACTACGAGGACTTGAGAGGTTCCGTAATTCGTAATTCGTAATTCGTAATTGAAAATTCGTGTTTATTTCCAGTTAAATTTGCTGACAGCCGTTTTGTTGACTTTCACCATGTAGACGCCTGGTGCAAGTTCTGGCAAATCAATCACATTCGAATGGGTGTTGCTGGCAATGCACACGCCGGTTATGTCATAGATATCCAACGAATTGACCTTGCCTGTTACAACGAGCGCAGTGGCTTGCTGATATATGGTGCTTTCCTCTGCCTGAGTGTTTTTCGGAGCTGTTGTCTGGCCTTCTTCCAGCGAAATATAAAACAGGTTTATGGATGCATTTTTTGTAATTGTGTGCTCTCCCGGTATCAGTTCGGTTGTTACTATTCCACTGCCGTCAGTCGTATAGTCGGTTCCGTCGATTTTCACTTTTTTATTTGTCTCCGACGCCAAAAATACCAGCGTTAATGTCATCGGAACTGCTGTGGTAAATGATATGCTTGTTGCTGATTCTATTTTCAGGCAGCAAGAATAGATTGTACCATTTACGGTTACGCTTCCCTTGCTGGTTGATGTATTTCCTGTAATTGTGAAAACAGAAGCGCTTCCGCTCATCAATTCGCACAAACCGCCGCCTACGGTACCGCCTACCACAGTGCCGCCATCACCGTCGCCATCACCGTCACCATCGCCGTCACCGTCACCGTCACCGCCGCCGTCACCGCCGCCGCCATTGCCGGAACCGCTGCCGCCGTCGCCTTGAATATAGACAACAGGAGAAGAATAGCCTGTAAGGGCGCTCGTTATTGCAGCTACGGGATCGTCGGCTTTGGTATTGTCGGCGTCGGTGAAGGTAAATTTCAAATCACCACCCTCAATACGGCCAGCAAAGGTGCTGACTTTAGTTGGAACATCATTGACGTTGTCTATCGCGCAAGTATAATTTGAGGTAAGAATATACTGGGTTTCAAGCGTCTGGTCGTAAGTGCATCCTCCCTTTTTCGATTTTACAGTGGAAGGTACTGTTTCGTTGCGGGTGCTTGCGTCATACGCATCAAATTCCACCGTGTTTTGCGAGTAAGTCACAAAGCGCGTTGCGCCGTCAATGTGGTTGTTATAGGATTTAATCATTCCGCCGTTTTCGCTGGAGAAAGTACCGCTGCCGCCACTTATATCCGAACCTTGCATGGAAATCAGCATGGGATACTTGCAGTTGTGGAAATAGTTGTTTTCGGCAAAAATTGACGGGCAGTCTGCTGCAGCGCCGATACCGTATTTGGCAACGCCATCGTAATAATTGTTGTAAACATGCACCTTATGAGATCGGACACGTGGGTGGCGACTGTCGGAATGGTCGAACCAGTTATGGTGATAAGTCAGATATTCAGGACTTTCCGTTCCGTTACCCAGCAGGTTGCATTTTCCGGAATCCCAGTAGTGATTGTAGGAAATGGTAACGAAACCCGACTTTTTGCTGTCGAGTGAGCCGTCGCCTTTTTTCTTGTCGCCGCCGCCATTTGTGCCGTAAAACAAATCACAGTGATGAACCCAGATGTTTCGGTTGTTGGTATCCAGCGATATGCCATCTTCAGGGAAATTCATGAAACCGATATTGCGGATTTCGACGTTTATGCTGTTTCTGACAAGAATCCCCCAGCCGTATGCGGTAGCGTCGTCGCCAATACCTTCTATGGTGGTATTCAGTTCAGTATAGCCACTACTGCCTTTTATTTGCAAGTCGTTGTTGCTGCCCAGTGCTTCGGAGGAAGTGTTCAGTTTGGTGGCAGTTACTTTACCCACAATGCGAATAGCCAGCGGTTTGTCGTATCCCTTCTGTCGAGCCTTCAAGATAGGGCCGATGCCTGTACAGGCAGTTATTCCGCCTTTGTCACTTGTAACCACATCAAGAGTTACGGTGGTTACGGTATTTTCTGTAAGGTAAATCACCCTTGCGTCGGAGCGCAACGTGCCGTTTTCATTGTAAGCGCCTGAACCTGTTCCTTTCGAAGGCGATACTTTACAGAATGCAAAGCCGCTACGGTCGTGCGCCTGAACAGCTATTGCCGACGAAGTGACGCTTTCGGTGGCTGTTCCCGTCACGGCTTCTACTTTGACGGTGTAGCTTCCGGCTTGTAAGCCTGGAATATCAACACGATAATAATCAGCATACTTGCGAATGAGATAATCATCGACAAGTTTCTCAGCTACCCCTTCGCCGGAATAATATACGTTGAAACGGTCGGCAGTACCGCCATACGTCCATGTTACGTAAAGCGTTTCCAGCCAGCCCTGCGTCTTTGTAATGACCGGAGCTGCAGCAAAAGTTTCAGGAAATGCCCCAAGCATCCCCACAAAAAACAAAATAATTGGTAATTTCTTGAATTTGTTCATGATGTCGTTTTCTTTAAGTAAATGAATAAATTGCTGCAATATTACATCATTTCTACGGCTTCATAGAGGGGCAAATTGATTTTTAATAGGGGTGAAACTGATAGATAATTACGAATTACGAAAATTGATTTTCAATTGGATTGTTTTCTTGATTTTACTCCCAGATATCCGCCGTGATGCCGTTTGGCGTAATCTTCACTGGAAAATCCGGTTTTTATCATTGTATTTACGACCAGAATGTCTCCCATCACTGTCATTACAGTAGTTGAGGTAGTTGGCGTCAAACGGAGCGGACAAACTTCTTCGGGCGAACCTGTGGCTAAGAAGATATCGGCTTTTTTGGCCAGAGGACTGTTGGTATTACCTGAAATAACAATAAATTTCAATTCAGGGATCAGTCGTTCTGCCAATTCGGTAAGTTCAATGATTTCGCGCGTTTTACCCGAATTGGAAATCAACAGCATAACGTCGTTTTCCTGCAATATTCCAAGGTCGCCGTGCTGCGCCTCGCTGGGATGCAAAAATACTGACGGTATGCCGGTGGAGCAAAATGTGGTAGCAATATTGGCGGCAATCTGTCCGGCTTTTCCCATGCCGGATGTTACTAATTTACCCTTTTTATCAACTACTTTGCTGATAATCAAATCGACAGCTTTCTCAAAATTCTCATTTGCGGGAATATTCAAAATGGCTTGTGCTTCCTGTTCTATTATGAGGCGCGTATTCATTGCTTTTGCAGTTATTTTACGCCTGCAAAAATAGGCAAAATATACGTAATCAACAAGTATCGCTGGGAAAAATTAAAAATCTTTCCTTAAAATAGGGACATTTTAATCCCACATTGCTGCATATTTATTTTTTATTGACTTTTGTGTGCTTCACAGGAACGTATTGCTTTACAGGGAGAATGTATAACCAACAGCATAAAAAACGCTATGTCCGTATGGCGAATAATCATGCTGGACGAGGTCGTATTTCAGCATAAGCGACATTCCGCCTCTTCCCATCGGGATATAAAGGCCTGCACCGACAAGAAACGAAGGGGCATAGCTTGTTCCCTCTCCAGCGTGGTCTTTGTACCAGACACGGTCTAATCCTGGTTGCATAGAAAGGATAATGAAATCTGTCGGATAAATATTCCCGAAAAGGTTTATTCCTGCATTTGTTTGCTGGTACTCATAATAGTCGAAGTAAATAAACGTCGCCCCCACACCGGCTGCAAACCACTTGCTGAATGCATATCCAACCTGTGGTGATATGTCAATCAAGGTATAAGAACCGAACTGCAATCCGATATTTCCGCCAAAAAACAACTTCTGTTTATCGAAAGAAAACATTTGTTGCTCCGTTTGCTGGGCGTGTTTGCGTTTCTTTTGCCGATGCGCAGGCTGACTCGGCTGTGCATACCGGATTGTGTCGTATGTAAACGGCTTGGTTTCATATTCATACGGATGTTCGTAATGGTATAATTTTTTTTCCGTACGGATTGTATCATACCGAAAAGGCGCCTGTGCCATCAGCAGACACGGCATACTACACAAATAGAACAGAAAAATACTTTTTTTTACCATAAGAATGAAACTGAAAAATAGTACAAATTTTATTGTTAAGAGCGAGCAAATATAGCTGTTTTTGTTTATATTTGTCCGAATATTTTATCATTTAACGTTTTTATTCTTTCCGTAATTCGTAATTCGTAATTCGTAATTTTTAATTCGTATCTTTGCGGCAGAAAGAGGCTATAAAAGTAATGATACAGTGGAGTATAGATAAAATTGTTCATCTAAGACGCTTGGCAAGCGAAGCGGTAAGAATCAGTTTACCGTGGCCAAAAAAACTGTATGCAGCAGTTTTTTGTTTGCTTGTGGGGTATGTTTTTTGTTTGCCACAAAAGTTGTTTGATGTTCCATATTCAACAATTGTACTGGACAGGCGTGGCGAATTGCTTGGCGCACGCATTGCCGACGACGGCCAGTGGCGTTTTCCTCCATCCGACACGGTTCCAGAAAAATTCAAAATTTGCCTTACTGCGTTTGAAGACCGTTACTTCCAGTATCACTGGGGCGTTAATCCGCTGGCTGTTGCGCGGGCTATCAGGCAGAATATCCTCAATGGCAGGATTGTAAGCGGAGGCAGTACCATCACCATGCAACTTATTCGCCTGTCGCGCGGCAACAAACGGACAATGCTGGAAAAAGCAATTGAAATGACGCTCGCCACACGGTTGGAGTTTCGCTGCTCGAAAGACGAAATCCTTGCACTTTATGCCTCACATGCGCCATTTGGCGGAAATGTTGCAGGGCTTGAAGCAGCAGCATGGCGATATTTCGGACATTCGCCGACACAGTTGTCGTGGGCAGAAGCTGCGGTACTGGCCGTGCTGCCGAATGCGCCATCAATGCTTCACCCTTCCAAAAACCGGCAGGCTTTACTGACGAAACGGAATAAACTGCTGAAACGTTTGCTGGACGCACACACCATCAACGAATTGACTTATGAACTGGCAATTTCCGAGCCGTTGCCTGGAGAGCCGCTGCCGCTGCCTCAGATTGCTCCGCATCTGGTGGCCAACTATTATCTGACGCGTAATGGCAAGAAAACGGTATCAACTGTTGACTGTGGCGTCCAAACACGGGTAGAATCCATACTCTCGCGCTGGAACGGTGAGTTTGTTCGCAGTGGCGTCCGGAATCTGGCTGCCATCGTTGTTGATATCGAAATGAATCAGGTAATTGCTTATTGCGGAAATGTCGGTTTTTCGTCAGGCGCTTCCGGAAGTCAGGTTGATGTTATTCGCGCACCACGCAGTTCGGGAAGTATCCTCAAACCGTTTTTATACTGCGCCGCTCTTCAGGAAGGCGAACTGTTGCCCGATATGCTGTTGCCCGATATTCCCATAAATATCAATGGATTTTCACCGCAGAACTTCGACCGCCAGTTCAGTGGAGCAGTGTTGGCGTCGGAAGCTCTGGCGCGTTCGCTCAATGTGCCTGCTGTGCAATTGTTGAGAACATACAGCGTGCCAAAGTTCTACAATTTCCTGAAAAAAGCCGGAATAACTACACTGACAAAACCTGCATCTCACTACGGATTGTCATTGATTTTAGGAGGCGCCGAAACAAGCCTGTGGGATGTTGCCTCAGTTTATTGTCTGATGGCGCGAACGATGCTCGGCATGAACGATGCGCCCTTTACAACCGATTTTTCAACGCCCAACATGCGCAATGCACAGCCCGTGTTTCATTCCGGTGCGGTTTGGCAAACATTTGAGGTAATTAAAGGCGTAAATCGTCCGGAAGAAATTGACTGGCAAGTTATTCCTTCCATGCAGCCTGTTGCTTGGAAAACCGGAACAAGCTACGGATTTCGCGATGGATGGGCGGTTGGTACTACATCAAAATATCTCGTCGGGGTGTGGGTTGGAAATGCCAGTGGAGAGGGAGTTTCCGGATTAACCGGCGCACGGACTGCCGGACCTGTCATGTTCGATATTTTTAATATAATGCCATCTTCTTCATGGTTTTTAACTCCTTATGATGACTTGACAGAAGTGGAGGTTTGTCGGCAAACAGGACATTTGAAAGGCCGCTTCTGCACGGATGCAGACACTGCGCTGGTTGCTGTAAATGCTCTGCGGACAGCCACCTGCCCTTATCACCGACAAATCAGCATTTCGGACGACGGACATCGCGTGTATGCCGACTGCGCAGGCGATTCTGGAATAAAACTGGTATCCTGGTTTGTGCTTCCTCCTGCTTGGGAATGGTATTACAGGCAGCATCATCCCGAATATCAGCCTCTTCCCTCATATAGCCCCAAATGTGCAGATGGCAGCGACAGCCCGATGCAGTTTATTTATCCGCAGCGAAACATAACCATTTCATTGCCAAAACAATTAGATGGAAGCAATGGCTCTGTTGTTTTCGAACTGGCGCACAGCAACAGCAATGCCAAAGTTTACTGGCATCTGGACAATGACTATGTGGAAACAACACAGTATTTTCACCGGCTGTCATTAACCCCAACGCCTGGAAAACATACAGTTACAGTGGTAGACGATGCAGGAAATACCTTGTCGACGACTCTCAGAGTTGAGAATTAAGAATTAGTTCCATTAGCTCTGAAAGAGCGTAATCAATAGCATAGGGCAACGCCCTACGAATTAGATATGGACTATATCCGGTAAGCCCTGAAAGGGCGTAATCAACTTATAATAACATTTATATT
>JAITHZ010000151.1 GCA_031279795.1 Bacteroidales bacterium | reverse complement strand
TGAGTAAACTATATGTATTTGGAATTGGCGGGACAGGCTCTCGCGTATTAAAGTCGCTAACAATGCTGCTGGCGGCAGGAGTAAAAATTGAAGCGGATGAAATCGTACCGATAGTGATTGATCCCGACCACGCTGCAGCCGATTTAACGCGCACCGTGAAGCTGATGCAGGATTATAACAAAATATATAACCGCATCGACCACAACAACTACAACAAAAATGCCTTTTTCGGCACGAAAATCAATCTGGATATTATTCCGGATGTGCGTATGCCGTTGAATAATACCGAAAATACCGATTTTCAAACTTTCATTGGCTTGCCGCTTATGACAGACGAATACGGCAGACATAATGCAAACTATGCTTTAGCAAAAATGCTGTTTTCGGAGAAAAATCTCAATTCCACAATGGAAGTCGGATTTAAGGGAAACCCCAATATTGGCAGTGTGGTATTGAACCAATTCGCACAATCGGATGAGTTTAAAAACTTTGCTGCCTCTGTTGGACAAGATGACAGGATTTTCATTATCTCGTCTATTTTCGGTGGAACAGGAGCAAGCGGTTTTCCGTTATTACTCAAAAATTTACGGGCAATAGGCGACACACAGTCGGGCTGCGAAAATGTAAAAAATGCAATTATCGGTGCAGTTTCGGTTTTGCCATATTTTGATGTCGCGCCCGATAATAATCCCGATGAAACCCGCCGCAGTGAAATTGATTCGGCTACATTTATCAGCAAAACCAAAGCCGCTTTATCATATTACGAAAGAAATGTAACCGAAGCAAATGCTTTGTACTATATTGCCGACACGATCAGCAGGCAGTATGCCAATTCCGAAGGTGGCACAACGCAGCAAAACGATGCGCATTTTGTTGAACTTGCAGCGGCATTAGCAATTATTGATTTTGCAGGTTTGTCGGGATTAAGCACTCAAAACGGACGTCCTCAAACAGTTGTTTATAAGGAATTTGGCGTAAAAACCGAAGCCAAAGAGATTGCTTTCAACGATTTGGACAGTGCCACCAATTCCAATATCAAAAAACCGCTTACCGAGTTTACACTTTTTTGTAAGTACATGAAAGAACAAATTAGAGATTCTTACAGAAATCAACCTTGGGCAATAGACCATAAATTTGATGACAACTTTTTGAATAAGCCGTTTTACAAATCGGAACTTAAAGATTTTCGAGAAGCATATTTACTATGGCTGGCAGAAATGGCAAAAAATGTCCGTGCTTTCAAACCCTTTGATTTGAGAGAAAAGAAAAATGATGTTTTCTCGCTTATCACAGGTGAAAAACCTACAAGAATTATGAGTTTGAAATCAAATTATGCGCTTTTTGACGACTATTTGAACACAAAACAGGAAAAACTGAAAACCGACGGTTCGCACGAACAGATTTTCGTTGAACTGTTTTATAATGCTATAGATGAATTAGTTAAATCAAAATTTAGAATGTCGGAGGAATAAGATATGAGTTATATTTTCAGATTACACCAAGAGGGCAATAACGCCCTGACGGACTGGGGAAATTCTACCAAGTACGGCACAAATGTTATAGACCAAATAAGAGACCCGAACGGCGAATCGGCAAAGCGCGAAATTACTTCTATTCCTTCGCCTTTTGCCCGTATAGACCTCGTGAAAACCGCTTTCGGAAAAGTGGCGGCAATGGAAGTTGACGGAAAAACTATTCACCACAAACTGGTATCCGACGCTTTTGATATCGGACAAATGTTTTTCGAGTACGAAAAATGGAAAGACAAACTTGACATTATAGTGTGGGACAAACAGGAGCATTTAAATGAGTTGCTAAATTCTCACAACCCGAAACATCAACTGTTGGGAAAAACTTATGATATTTTTCTCAAACAGGATGGGGCAATGTACAATTTTGGCAATATGGACAGAATGTATTTGCTGAACTTCAAAAATGGCCCCTCAATAACCAATATTATCGGCGCGACTTCTCCCGCAACACTGTTTTTCACTTCGGCAAACGATTTAAGTTATGTGAGTCGCGCTATTCATTTCGGCAACAATGACCTTCCTTTTGACGATGATTATGCGCCGCTATACATGCGCGATTTGGAATATCAAAAATTTTGGTATGCTGTAAGCAAAATGCCCAATTTTCCGCGAAAGTTTCCGGAAGTAAACAGGTATTTGGATAAAAGTTTCACAAAAAATACGACTCAAAACCAGCAAATTTTACGCGCCGTAACTCTTGACTATTTGCAAACATATCAAAATGTAATTGTCAATGAAAACGCAGGCAATGTAGTTTATATTATCAATGGGCTGTCAATGAAACAAAAAGTGCAGGACTTGAAGCAGATTGCAAATCAAAGTGGCTTTTTAATCCAATCTGATGCTACTATTGACGGGAAAAAACCATTAGTACTCCCTATAGGAACATATACACAACCAACATTCTACGCCAATGGCCAATGGAATGCAAACACAAAAGTTCCTTTCTTCGACCGCACGCTGGTAAAAGACCGCAAGTTACCGGATGATGGCACGAAATACCCATACCTTACTATTAGCGATTTTTTGCAAGATTATATTGTGCGTATGCCTTACGAAATTGACAAAATCAATTTCTTTGACGGAAATATAAATAAAGCAGATGGTTACAGTTATCTTTTACCCCTAAAAGACCTGTTTTTCACATTTTTCTCTGCCAAAGATTTGATCGACAAAACCATGTCGGATGGCAAAAAAATGTTTGAATTAGTTAATAATTCAGGCGGCATCAAAGTCATTTTGCGCATTCCTGTACGAGCAGGTTATATTGAATACAGCCGTACATATTTTGAGGCACAAAATCCTGATATAAAGAATAATGACGGAGCATTGCTTGACAAAAAGTTCGGGCTGGGTATTATGCCGCTGGTTAAATTTCCGAAAAATGTGCAGAAACATTACCGACTTGCAATGTTTGATAAAGGTAAAAACGATGCCATTCTTACCTGCATTGACGGCAACAATTCGGTAACAACCAAACAGGTAATACGCAAGCCCAAAGATTCGAAGTTGAACATTTGCAGCAGCGAATCATACATTGTGGAAGAAAATTTCGACCGTATTCAAGTTCGCGTAGGCAATGTTACCGAAGGTTATATTGTGCCGAATTTCAAAGATAAATCAGGTAGTGCGCAATTTACATTTGCTGTCGATTTCGGCACAACCAACACTCACATTGAATATTGTACCGACACCAATGCTAATCCTGTGGCGTTCAATATCTCCCCAGTCGAAAAACAGTTATACCGTCTTCACACGGCTTATAGAGCGGACCCTGATATTCGTATGGGTTTTATGCACGATTTTATTCCGGATACGGTTGGCGAAAACAATGATATGTATTCATTCCCAATGCGTACCGTTTTTTCACAACACAAAAACGTGAATTTTGACCAATCTCCAATGGCTTTGGCGGACGGAAATATTCCATTTTTGTACGAAAAGGAAGCAACTTTGTCTTACAATCAGACAAAAACCGACCTTAAATGGGGTAGTGTGCATCAGAGGCTGCTTGAAATGCACCTCGAAAATATTTTTATTTTGATGCGAAACAAAGTTGCCCTCAATGGCGGCAATTTGGCGACAACAAAAGTGGTTTGGTTCTATCCTGCGAGTATGACTATGGGCAAAATCAATCAATTTAAACAGAATTGGGAAAGAGCATACAAAACTTATTTCGGCGATGACGAAAATAATATAATCAGCATTTCGGAATCGACCGCACCATACAGTTATTACAGCAGAAGACAGGGTGCGCGTACCGAAGTGGTTACCATTGATGTAGGGGGCGGAACAACCGATGTTTTTGTGGTTGAAGGACGCTTACCAAAAATGCTTTTATCGTTCCGTTTTGCGTCAAATGCAATTTTTGGAGACGGTTACAACTATGATTCCGACAACAACGGTTTTGTAAATCTTTACAAAGATGATTATGTTAATATGCTTAACAATAATGATTTACAGGCATTGACGCAAGCATTAAATCAGATTGAAGTACAGAAAAAATCGTCTGACATTGTGGCTTTTCTGTTCTCGCTTATTGGCGACAAAGTAAAAAACAATTCTTCGCTCAATTTCTTGGAAAAATTAGCAGGCAACGACCGTTTGCGTTATGTGTTTATTGTTTTCTACGGTTCAATTCTCTATTTCATTGCCAAGTCGATGAAAGCAAAAGGATTGAAAAAACCATTGACGCTGGCTTTCAGCGGTAACGGCTCACATTCGTTACGTAT
>JAITHZ010000395.1 GCA_031279795.1 Bacteroidales bacterium | reverse complement strand
TGAAAAGCGCCCGAAAGTGCAGCAAACAGCTGTATTATGCCAGCGACAGCATCCGGTCGCTGTTTCTCGTGGAAGCATCCGACGAGCAATCAGCACTGAGGGCTTTTCAAGAAATTACGGCTTTTTTCCCGTCAAAAGACACAGCCGATGTGATGATGAATATTTTGTCGATTTATGATGAAAACAAGTTTCGGTTGTTGCTTTTTCCCCGAAAGACGCATCGCCCGTCGTGTTATTTTTCCGAAGGCCGGAAACAACTGCTCGTCAGTCCGGGCGCTGTCGATATGGGAGGCTTGATCATACTGCCACGACAGGATGATTTTGAAAAAGTTACCAGCGACGATTTACTGTGTATTTTTCGGGAAATATGCCTGTTTCCGCTCTCGTAGCAAATGGTCAGATGTATCGGGGTTGATGAAAAACAGCTTTAGATGTCAGATCAATCAATTTCTGTTTTATATTTTTCGCAATTTACGCTTGGACTTTCCGAAAATTCATCTAACTTTGCGGCTTATAAATGACATGCTAA
This sequence comes from Bacteroidales bacterium, assembly GCA_031279795.1. Taxonomy (GTDB): domain Bacteria; phylum Bacteroidota; class Bacteroidia; order Bacteroidales; family WRGA01; genus WRGA01. Next base: position 4,402 of record JAITHZ010000395.1, on the reverse strand, counting down.
TTATTAAAAAATTAAAAGAATCAAATAAAAATTGCCATGATATCGCCGAAAGAAACAAATACAAAACAACCAAAGTTATATTTGGCTATTGCGCTTGATCTGGCAGGAATGCTCACCTATTTCGTGCCTGCGGCTGGCGAATATGCCGATATTGTGTGGGCGCCGATTTCTGCATGGATATTTTATCAAATGTACGGCGGACGGCTGGGGATTTTCGGTGCAATGGTTAATTTTATTGAAGAAATTTTACCATTTACAGATTTTGTTCCAACATTTACCATTGCCTGGTTTGTGAAAAAATATTTGCAGGAACGGGAAGAATGATTAGTGGTTAGTGGTTAGTGATACATAACGATATATAAACTGTAATTAACATGAAAATACAAGCATTATACGATCTACAGCAGGAAATCAACCGATTGTATATAGCAGGCAGCAAGTTTGCACAAGGCGATCCTCGTTTACAGAAACATGTTCCTGTGCTCAGGAAATTGGGAGAAAAGGCTCCGGTTTTCAAAAAACTGGCCGAAGACATTGAAGAATTGCTTCAGAAAGATGCCCGACAAGGGGCCGACAAATTAGCATCCATTTCTATTTTGCTCTATTCGGTGCTTTATACGCAAGGAGAAACCGTAGAGAATGATGCAGAAGAAAAAGTCCAAACACCAGCAATGAACATCAATGAAGTAAATACCAACTATTCGTATTTGCAGCTTAAACCACTCATTGATGCATTAGTCAGTTCACATTCAGGCCGTCTGGAAGTATTGAAAGACGCTTTCGAACGAAAGATTTTCGCCGATTCGCGCACATGGCAATACATGGATGTTGCTTTAGCCGATAAATATTCGGAATTGGCTGATTATGTCGAAAAAACGCTCATCCCTGCTATCGGAAAACCCATGCTTCCTTTTCTGTTACGAAGTTTCAAATACGAAGACAAAACCGAACAGGCTCGTCGTCTTCGATTACTTTATCTGCTTGGATACAGAGAGATAGAGAATATGACAGAAAAGATACTCACAGAATCGCTGCCTTTGCTGCAAGCCAGCGCCATTGAAATTATGAGCGCTAACTCCGAAAATGAAACATTGATAGTCCAGTTGGCCGACGATAAAAACAAGGTCGTTCGGGAAGCTGCCTATAAGGCGCTGGCAAAACTGAACACCCGCACCAGCCTCGAAAAATTAACCACTATTTATCTCAAAAACAAAAATAAGACGAATTTGCCACTTATCGCCGATGCGCTGGCCTCAACAAGGTTGCCATTTTTTTTTCAGGAAGTTTTTAGTCAAGTACTTCATTCATTTGAAACGTTTGTGAATCTGGACAAAAACACGGATGATAAAGTTTTGAGCGAAACGCTGGAAAATTTTCAAACCCATTTGGGAGCGCTGGTAAATAAAAATACCAATGGCGTTCTTCAATTTTTGTCGCAGCTCATTCACAACGACGCGTACGAAAAGCTTATCACGGCAAAGGAAACATTATTGACACGAAATGCTTCATATTATATTCCATCCAAAGTACTTGAAATTCTTCATTCATTCGACCAAAATACTCAACTGGCTTTTTATGAAGAGAATATGAAAGATACTGTCGCTGGCTGGAAAAACAAGTTATGGGAAGATTATTTTTGCATTGCATTTGCAACCGGTTATTCGAAAGAAAAACTGTACGATGTGTTTTCTGTTCCCGTTAAAAAAGAACGAATAGGAATCCATGCCGTATACAGCACATTTTTCGGAGGAAAGAAAAATGATAACAACTTTTCTTTAAGGGAAAAAATAGATTCCCGTTGGGTGGATATTTTCTATGAACTGTTAAACAAAAAATCAAGCAGAAACACGGATAACGAGTATTTGCTGGGGCTCATCCATGCCTGTGAACCGTCCAACTGCGCCAGATTCAATGCGCAATTACTTGAACTGACAAAGCGTTTAAAACCAGAAAATTGCATTGGAATTTTCCAGTTGCTCGTTGAACGGAAAGTACCCGACTGCTTTGAAATCATTTATTCGATTCTATCCGGCATCCGAAAACAAAGCTATGTGTATTACCAGCTTGGATACGCAGGGTTTTGGAAGGAGTTTCCGCCAGCCTATCGGGAAAAATTCAGGGATTTGTTCGAAAAACATAAATTACCTGTATTTGAGACAATCGCCAATGAAATACCTGTTTCATAAAACAATCAAATTACTGAATTCCGGTTCATGAAGTCTCCTTATGTCGTCCGATAATCGAAAAATTATACATATTGATATGGATGCCTTTTATGCTTCGGTAGAGCAGCGCGACAATGTTGCATATCGCTCAAAGCCGCTTGCAGTAGGTTATCCCGAAGCTCGGGGCGTAGTTGCTACGGCCAGTTACGAAGCTCGCAAGTTCGGTATTCATTCGGCAATGCCTTCGTTGACTGCCAAACAGAAATGTCCAGAATTGATTTTCGTTCCTCCGCGATTTGAGGTGTACGCCGAAATATCGCAACAAATTCGAACAATTTTTCTGGAATACACCGATTTGGTTGAACCGCTGTCGCTTGACGAGGCATTTCTTGACGTGACGCAAAACCACAAACAGATTCCTTATGCCACAACAATAGCCCGCGAAATTCGCCAGCGGATACTCTCCGAAACAGGATTGTGCGCATCAGCTGGCATTTCTTACAATAAATTTCTGGCAAAAATTGCTTCCGACTTCAAAAAACCGAACGGATTTTATGTAATTCTGCCAGATGACGCTGAAAAATTTATTGAGGGGCTGAAAATCGAACAGTTTTATGGCATAGGAAAAGTAACAGCGCAAAAGATGCACGAAATTGGAATTTTCACAGGTTACGACTTGAAACAACAATCAGAACAAACGCTCATTCAATTATTTGGAAAGGCGGGGCAACAATATTATCAAAATGCACGGGGAATTGACCTGCGAGAAGTCAATCCCGAAAGGACAATCAAATCCGTCAGCGGCGAAACCACCTTCGATTGCGATAAAAACGACTTGGTACTGCTGATTATGGAACTCTACCACGTGGCCAAGGAAGTGATGGAACGGATTGAAAAAGAAGCATTTTACGGAAAAACCATTACGTTGAAGGTAAAATTTGCCGACTTCAAGGTGCTTACACGCAGCAGAACCTTGTCTTACCGGATAGATTCGTTCAAACCCTTCTGGCTCGAAGCGAAAGAATTGCTCAAACACGTCGATTTGGGTGGAAAAAGCGTACGTCTGCTGGGCTTGGGCGTCAGTAATGAAGTAAAATTCGATACGCAACGAGACGAACCGCAATTGTCGCTGGAATTTCCAGTTGAATAAAAAACTGCATAAAACATTTTGCGATATTGAAAAAAAATGTACTTTTGCCCCATCAATGGAATTAACGAAAAATAAATATGAAATCATGTCGCCGGTCGGTTCGTGGGAATCGTTAGCGGCTGCAATTCAAGGAAAAGCCGATTCGATTTATTTTGGCGTTGAAGGATTGAACATGCGTGCGCGCTCTTCCCACAATTTTACAACCGACGATTTGCATAAAATTGCAGAAACATGCCATGAAAACGGCATGAAAAGCTATTTGACTGTTAATACAATTATTTATGACGAGGATTTGTCGACGATGAAGCAGATCGTGGACGCCGCGAAGGAAGTCGGCATATCGGCTGTCATTGCTGCGGATGTTGCGGCCATGACATACGCCCGAAGCAATGAAATGGAAGTGCATTTATCGACGCAAGTGAATATTTCGAACATCGAAGCATTGAAATTTTATGCGCAATTTGCCGATGTAGCAGTACTGGCGCGCGAGTTGAATTTGGAACAGGTTGCACGAATTAATGCCCGGATTCAGTCCGAAAATATCTGCGGACCAAACGGGAAGCCACTACGGATGGAAATGTTTTGCCATGGAGCCTTATGCATGGCTGTTTCAGGAAAATGTTACCTGAGTTTGCATGAAATGGCCGCATCAGCCAATCGCGGAGCATGCATGCAGCTCTGTCGACGCAGCTATTCGGTGAAAGACAACGAAAGCAACATTGAATTTACCGTTGACAACCAATATATTATGTCGCCCAAAGATCTAAAGACCATTCATTTCATAAACAAGATGATAGATGCTGGCGTCGAGGTTTTCAAAATTGAAGGGCGAGCACGTGGCGCTGATTATGTGCGAACGGTTACGGAATGTTACCGAGAAGCTGCGGAAGCCTGCCAAAAAAACGAATTTACGCCAGAGAAAGTTGCCGACTGGGATGCACGCCTGAAAACCGTTTTCAATCGCGGATTCTGGAACGGTTATTATCTCGGACAGCGGCTGGGAGAATGGAGCGCCAACTACGGTTCGCAAGCAAGCAAAACGAAAGTATATGTAGGTAAAGGGATAAAATATTTTTCGCAATTGGGA
>JAITHZ010000389.1 GCA_031279795.1 Bacteroidales bacterium | reverse complement strand
TGCAACTGTCGGTAACGATTCGCGAGGGGCCTAAAATTGTTGCAATGCCGGTGTTGGTGTTGTAGTGCAGCGTGTCGGAATAGAGTACAAAACGCGGATTGGTCAGCGTGACGTCGTAGTTGAAAACGGCAACTTTGGTCGCCGGACTGTACTGGCCTCGAACAGAACTCAATTCATTGTCTTCCTTGTCAATAATCGTTCCGCCGTATTCGAAATAGCCGATATTTTTAACCCTGTCGTAATCAAGACTGTCTGTGAGAAGTGTAACGCCGCGGTTCTCCATCCGGACATTTTCGCGCAGACGGGCTAATTTGCGGTTGCCGTCGTAGAGCAATCTGTCTCCGTATGCAAACAGTGTATCGGCCTGATTCATTTCCACATTTCCATAAGCATCAAGCGAATTGCCAAGCATGTAAAAATACGAACTGTCGCAATCCATCGTGGCGTTTTCGTGCTTAAAACGTACATTTCCTACAAATAATTGAACATGAGGGCGTTCGTATTCATTTGGCAACATCGAATCGGCATATTCAAGATGGACGATGTTTGGGCCGGGTGCGGGTGGCGTCGGCGGATTCTGTCCTGCGAGAATGCAGGCAATCGCTATGCACAAAACGAGCGAAGTGGCTGTTTTGTAACCTGCTGGCTTGTGCTTGGTGAATATCATCTGGCTGTGTTTGAATAAAAACGAAAAATTCAGTAAATGCTATTCATCTGTATTTATCCACCCGGAAAATTCAAAATCGCAATTCAGCCAGTTGGGATTAATCCTGATGTAAGTTGTTTTTTGCCGCTCACGAATCCAATTTTGTATAACTTCCTGTGTTTTAGCCGATTTAACTATATCTCTCAATTCCTGATAATCGGCAGATGGATTTGCTCGATGTCCTGTATGACGAGTTTTTAGCTTGACAATCATGCAGATGTCTTTACCTGTTTTTTGATTGATAGTTGCTATGGCTTGGGATATTTCTCCTGGTTCCATTTTGTCTACAATTTTTGCAATATCGCCTTGTAAATCCTGCATTTCAAAACGTGATGTGCCTGTTTGTGGATTGACCATCAAGCCGTTGTTGTTGCGCGAATCTTTATCGCCTGACAAGGCGGTTGCTGCTTCTTCAAATGTGAATTTTTTTGCATGAATATCTGCTGCAATGGAATCCAGCGATGTGATGGCCTTTGCTATTTCGGTCGGGTCAATTTCCGGTTTCAGGAGAATATGCCTGAACTTGGCTTTGCTGCCTTGTTTTTCTACCAGTTGGATGATATGAAATCCGGCTTCGGTTTCAACGATTTGTGAAATTTTCTTTGTATCTGGCAAATTAAAAGCAACATTGGCAAATTCGGGAAGTAACTGACTTTTGGACAAATAGTCCAATTCTCCACCCCGTTTTGCCGATTCTTTATCCTGAGAATACAGTTTTGCGATGGTAGAAAATTCCATTTCGCCTTTATTAATTTGGTCGACAAACTGTCGCAGATTTGCTTTTACCTTATCAATGGCTTGCAGCGACGGGCGCGGCTCGAAGGTAATTATTTGCAGTTCTACCTGTGTCGGGATGAACGGGAGGCTGTCGGCGGGAAGTTTGGCGTAGTACTTTCGGACTTCTGAGGGGGTAACGGTAATCTCGCCAACAATTTTTTTCTGCATCGCCTGAACTGTGAGCAGTTCCCTGATATTTTCCCGTTCGTTTTCACGAATTTGTACAAATGGCTTGCGGAAGTATTCTTCTACTTTTTCTTTTGAGCCTATCAGCGAAATATAGCGGTTCATCTGGTAGTCCAAACTTTGGGAGACTTCCGATTCCGTCACTTCCACACTGTCGACTTTTGCTTGATTCAGAAAAAGTTTTCGCACTGCGATTTGCTCTGGAATAAAGCAATACGGGTCGCCTTTAAATTTTTCATTGTAAAACATCAATTCGGAACGTGCTTCTTCTACTTCCGATTTTAATATGGCATAATCGCCTACAACCCAGATAATTTCGTCGAGAGTTGTCATATCGTTCTGCGCATGAAGCATGCTGGCTGATGCAACAAGGAGAAGAGCGGAAAGGCTTGTCTGGCGTATAATGTGGAAAATGGTTTGTAACATACTTGTTTATTTTAATAATATATCTTGACTTTGTGCTGTTTTATGGCATTTTCATATAAATCTTCTTTTACTTTCTGAATAAATCCTATTTTTCGCTGATTGGTCAAAATGTCGTTAATGATGGGTTTGGCAAATTCATACGGCTGTTTGTCCTTTTCCAGCAAGTATTCTTTTATGTTCAGAAAATAATAGAATGACGAATCCTGTGTTTCAACATATTTGTTAGCTTTCAGAAAAATTGTTTCATTTTCCGTTAGCTGAAAGGGAATATTCTCCAATAATTTACTGAAAGACTGCCATTTATCGTAAAAAAACTCGTAAATGGAAGCGTTTTGTACACAATATTTTTCGATATTGGCAATGTGCTGATTTTTTGTGTCGGATGCGCCGCTAACTTCGTCCTTGCACCATTGGCGCAATTGTTTCAGATCGGCAGCATTAAGTGGTACTTTCAACATAAAGCCTTTGATGATACTTTCCGAGAGCAGAAAAGTGGAATCATTTTTATAAAAATCAACGATTTCTTTTTCCGAAGGAGCTTTCAATCTGCTGGAAACTAAATCATTAATAAAAGTATTTACTATCAAAGCTTTACGAAATTCATCAACTTTACGTTCGATTTCCTTGCTGTTTTTTATGTTTTTTTGCGCCTGTTGATAAAGGGCAAGGTCTATTACCCACGATTTGATGAAATGTTCGGCAAAAAGCAGACTGTCTTCTTTATTCAAGTTTTTCGGTATAACTTCAAGCAACTGTTCTTTGCGCAATACTTGATCTTCCATAGCAACGAGCGGTCGGTTCAGGTTTTTTTCATTGTCGCCGCAGGAAAAAATCAGGATAAGCGCCACCCATCCCAGCCCCTTCAATAGAGGCGCTGTGAGGGTCGGTGCGTTTCGTGATGCGCTAAACATATTTCTTAAAGAGCGAAAATTCGTAGTCATTCAACTATCATTTTATCTTATTCAGTACGTCGAAATTTACTTCTATGGCGTACTTTTCTCGTAGGTGTTTTACCCAGATTTCTTCGAGATAAGTCTGGTAGTCGGATGTGACCAGTCCTTTTACGTCTTCATACGATTCTGGGCCTTCTG
>JAITHZ010000386.1 GCA_031279795.1 Bacteroidales bacterium | reverse complement strand
CGGGCGGCGCGAAATTTGGCTATTTCCAGAAAATAATTACCGCCTACGCCGAAATTAAATCTAATTCGTTGGGCAGCTTCAGCCGCATCAACATCTGCGTCGATAAGCAAATTGAGATATTCCACGCCCCAGGCCAGCGCATAGCCCAATTCCTGTGTGATGTATGCGCCAGCGTTGTTCAGCACAGCAGCGCCAACACCGACAATACGGTAACCAGACAATCCAGCGGCCGCTTCGACAGTCGCTTTTGCTTTGACTGCAATGGCGTCTTTGTCATAATCTCGGCCTTTCAACAATATTCGTGTAATCGGATCAAAATCAATAGAACCCTGTAGTTTGTCCATCTTATCGGCATAACCCTGTGTTTTGAAGTAACATACAAGCAGTGAAACCAGTGAAGCAGAAGCGTCGATACATGTACGAAAATTAAGTTCGATGCTGTTGGCTTGAATCCCGTTAAGCAATACGGCGATAAGATCGCTGTTAATCTGTTCTTTCTGCAAACAGAAGCCAAGCGAAGTAGCGCCACCTTCTATGGCGTCCAGAGCTTTTGCGTTTGCCTTTTTTACATCCCCATCAATCGGAATATCCTGACGGACAAACCAGTTATTGTCAGGTTTCGTGCCACGCACATAGGGGAATTCCCCCGGCAGTACGCCCGTTGTCGCCAAGTTTTCAATGTCTTCCGCACGATAAAACGGCTGAACAGGAAAGCCTTCGTTGGTTTTCCACACTAATTTTTTTGTGAAATCGGCTCCTTTTAAATCCGCCGTAATTTTGTCCATCCATTCTTGTGTCGAAACAGACGGAAAATCTGAGAACAAGGGTTCTTTTTTGTTGTACATAACTATTATATGTAAGTTGTTTATTATGTTAATGTTATAATTAATGCAACTTCAGTTGAACAAATCATTTTTCAATCTGCAAAATTACAATTTACAATTCATAAAACAAATGGCAATGAGATTAAAGATTAATCAGTAATTGAATAATTTAAGTCTACCGCAAAACACAACTTTTCCATCAACGATTACGATAAGATCCTTGATTTATTTCAGTTTCAAATCTTTCAAAATTTCCCGTGCTGCTATAATGCTATCATACAGGCCTTTCAACGCCTCGCCCGACGTGAGCGAACTGTTGCCCAGCGTGAGAAAACCTTCAGACATGGATACGGCAAAGAAAAAACGGTTACCGCTGAACGACAGCATAATGTCGCGGTTGTATTTACGTTTCAACTCGGTCATTCGCAGCATCATTGCGGGCGTGAGAATGTAACGAGCCGTGATTTCATCGCCAGCATAAACGGCAAAATAACGTTCAAATTCCACATCTTCGAGTTTCACAAGTTTATTGCCGTTTACGTTTTTCAGCGCTTGGATACTGCTGGCCAGATAATCAAGTTTGCTTTCCAGATGGTCGGGCAAAACAACCACCGAGCCGTTGATTTTTTTTTCCAACTTTGCTTCGGCAAACAGTCCGCGAAATGTACTCGCAATATTTTCCACACGTTTTGCAAACAGCCCTTTGAACATCACTTGAAATACCAAAAACAGTCTGCCGACAGCAGATACCGAAAGCCAGTTTTCCTTCACGCCTTTGTTTATCACGATATCGCGGAATGTGATTTGGCGTTCGCCAATTTCAAAAATAACCGTTCCAAACGAATAGCCTGAAGCATAACGGCTGTCCATCCCGCCGAAAAAGTTGCTTTGCTGCACCAGCGACATAGAAAGCTCCGACGGTAAAAGAGTTGATTTTGAGTCGGGAAACATTTCGCGTATAATCCGCCGGATGGAATTTTGCTCCGCTTCTGTGAATTTTTTATAATAAAAAGCCAATCCATAACTGCCGATGGTTATCAGCACAAACAGCGGAATAATTGCAATCAGCATTTTGTTTGCCTCCAAAAATGTAGGAGTAGGATTTGCCTCATAATCATGCATAAACGGCGAGCCATTGCCCGAAAAAACAGCGAACTGCAACGCAATAATTCCCACAACATAGACCAACGCGCCTCCATAGCAAATCGTGCGGGAGATACGGATTTTTCGGCGATTACCTTCCGCCTTTTTCAGTACAGAATATAATTCCCGCTGTAATTTTTGAATTTTTTCATTCATGATTTTTATTTTTATATTAATGTCATTTTTTTTTAAAATCAAATCCTATTGGTTGAATTATGGTTTAGATGGTACATACTAACTATTTTTAATGTAAAAAATCAATCAGCCACAGGTTCAGACAATCTTAAACAATTTGTTATCTTGTGACAAAGACAAAACCTCAAACATATTTACATCTACATTTAACGGTATTTTATCTCGTAAAATTGGAACAATATATTGACAATTATCTGTGTTTGCAACTTCAAAAAGCGTATTGAGCTGGTTACCGTGTATATTTTCAAGCTTATCATGCATAATAAAATGTAAACATCTGATATTTAAACTATCTGCAAATTTAATATACGAAAAATCAAAAGCTGCAATTTGTCCTTTTTTCTTTCCTGCTCCCGGATTCCCATCAATGTTTGATATAAGCAAATCGTATCCTTTAGCATTTTTTGTGGGACTTAACAAATAAGATTCTCGGTATAGTTTATTTGACATTGCTGTAAAAAATTTATTAAATTCAGCAATTCTACTGTTTATTAACGCATCTTTGGAATCTATATTATCGTTGATCCTCTTTAAATCATTGTTGATTAGTTGAAGTTGTTTATTGGATTCTTCCCACATCAATTTTTGTTGTTCCAATTTTCCTTTACGTTCAAATTGAATATTTAATTCTTTAACTATTTCTTCCAGCTCTTCAACAACTCCTTTTTTTCGTAATTTTTCAGTCAATTCTTTTTCTTTTGTTCGCAAATTAAAAATATCCGAACTTATTTTATGAATTAATTTCAATAACTCAGGAAGTTCTTTTGTGACGAATTTCAATTTTTCTGAAATTAATTCGTTATGAAACTTCAGCGTGTCCTCAAAAGAAACTTGTACATTTGGAATTAATGCTTTTGCCTTTTCATACAATAATCTTATTTGTGTAGGATTGATTTGCGAAATTTCTTTTTCTAAGTCAGCTTTACTTTCGTCGATTAAGTTTTTGCGCATTTCTAATCTTCCAAGTTCAGAAATCAATCTGTTTAATTCATATTTTGTTTTATTTAAATTTACTAATTCTTCGGCATAGCTTTCATTTAT
>JAITHZ010000272.1 GCA_031279795.1 Bacteroidales bacterium | reverse complement strand
CAAAGTTAGCATAAAATCTTCAATTACACACAAACGCATAAAAATACTAAATTAACAATACTAAGTAAACATTCATTCACTGACCACAAATCACTAATCGCTAACCACTGAGTTTTGTTTTCCTGTTTTTTAGTCGTCCGCTTTTGTTAAGCGCTTGGGTGAGCAGGTAGGAAATTTGTCCGTTTACGCTGCGAAATTCGTCGGCTGCCCATTTTTCGATTGCATCCATTGCTTCATTGTCCAAACGAAGTACAAAATTTTTGGTTTTATTTCCTTTTCCTTTTTCTGTCACTTGTTTCCTTTTTTGTTTTATTAATTATGCAGCGTGCCGGTATTTACAACTGGTTGAGTGCGTTCGTCGCTGCACAGCACAACCAGTAAATTTGAAACCATGGCTGCACGTTTATCGTCGTCAAGTTCAATGATTTCTTCTTCCGAAAGTTTTTGCAGAGCATGTTTGACCATTCCTACTGCGCCGTCTACGATTTTTTCGCGTGCACTGATAATCGCTTCCGCTTGTTGACGGCGTAGCATTACTGCTGCTATTTCAGGTGCATAAGCAAGGTAATTGACACGTGCTTCCACAATTTTAATCCCTGCAATTGTTAAATGTTCATTCAATTGTTTTTCAAGTAATTCATTGATTTCTGTACCTCCCGAACGCAGGGTCAATTTTTCATCTTCATTCTCCAGGCTGTCATAGGCAAACATGCCGGCTACATAGCGTAATGCAGCGTCGCTTTGTACTTTCACGAAATCTTCGTAGGCCTTCATTTTTTCATTCAGGCTTTGTTGATAGTTGCTTGTTTTGGTCATGCTGTCAATGTCGAACGAGGCCTTGTACGTATCAACTATCCGCCAGACTACTACTTGACCAATCATCACTGGATTCCCTTTTTTGTCATTCACCTTAATTGGGGTGGCATCCAGATTGCGCGCTCGCAGCGTCAGCTTCTTTTTCATGTAAAAGGGATTGGCCCAAAAAAAGCCGTTCTCTTTGACTGTCCCTTCGTACTTTCCGAAGAAAATCATCACGCGCGCTTCGTTGGGTTCTATTTGCATGAAACCGAACCAACTTAAACAGTTAAAAATGAACAAAATAACACTGACGATAATCAATGTCACAAGCAAAATGCCTGATAACGTACTATTCGCCATCCATACAACTGCGCCAATAATGGCGAAAAATAATAAGAAATTGAAAATCAATACAATGACTCCATTCAATTTCACACCGCTAAAAATTCCTTCTTGTGTTTTCATATTTGAAATGATATTGAAATGATATTAAAATGATGCTGCAAAAGTATGGCTTTTATCTGATAGTTGCAAATTTATTTTCTTAAAAAAATAAGACGGATTTTTTTCTAAAATAAAAAAATATTGATGATTTACAAAATAAAATAATTTTAGATTATTGTTTATCCGAATCAACAAAAAATGGAGGAGAAATGGCTGAGGCTCAATCTCTAAACTGCTCACATGAAGCTATTTTAGAAATTGGTAATTTCAAAAATGCGTTTGTAGTTCCGGAATGTACCGTCAAAATTACAAGTTCTTCAAAATGAATAAAAAAAGCCGTACTTACAATTATTCGTGAATCAGTACGAAATCCAGTTGTTTTCGTTCCAGATTTGCATGACCAACTCTTACGGTAATTTCGTCGCCAAGGCGGTAGCGGCGTTTTTTTCGTCGTCCGATGAGGCTGTATGTTTTTTCGTCAAATTCGTAGAAATCGTCATCCAAATCACGGATAGGAATCATGCCTTCACATTTGTTGGCATTCAGTTCTACGTAAATTCCCCATTCGGTTACGCCGGAAATGACTCCGTCGAAAACCTGTCCTTGTTTATCGCTCATAAATTCCACCTGTTTGTACTTGATTGACGAGCGTTCGGCGTTGGCGGCCAGTTGTTCCATGTTGGAACAGTGTTTACATTCATCTTCCAGTTTTTGCAGAGGAACGCTTTTTCCCCCAGCCATATAGCGTTCCAGCAGGCGGTGTACCATCAAGTCGGGATAGCGGCGGATGGGTGATGTGAAATGTGTGTAATAATCGAATGAAAGTCCGTAATGTCCAATGTTTTGCGTGGAATATGCGGCTTTGGCCATTGAGCGGACGGCGATGGATTCAATCAGATTTTGTTCTCTTTTTCCTCGCACGTTGTCAAGCAGTCGGTTGATTGATGTCGAAATGTCGCGGTTTTTTCCTTGTGTTTTTATTTTGTAACCGAAACGGCTGATAAATTCCGACAGATTTTCCATTTTCGCAGGGTCGGGCAAATCGTGTATTCGGTAAATAAATGGTTTTACTTTTGTTTTTGAGCCTTCTTTGGGTTTGCCGATAAATTCGGCTACGGTTTTGTTTGCCAGCAGCATAAATTCTTCAACGAGTTTGTTTGCATCTTTGGCTTCTTTGAAATAAACGTTTAGTGGTTTTCCCTTTTCGTCGATTTCGAATTTTACTTCATATCGGTCGAAGTCAATTGCGCCTGCGGAAAAGCGTTTTTCGCGCAGTAATTTGGCCAGTTTATTTAATACGCTCAACTCTTGATGCAGTTGGCCTGAGCCTGTTTCAATGATTTCCTGCGCTTCTTCGTAGTCGAACCTGACGTCGGAACGGATTATGGTGCGTGCTATGCAGGAACGTTTTACTTCGGCTTTGTCATTCATTTCAAAAATTGTCGAGAAAGTGAGTTTTTCTTCCTTTGGCCGTAGCGAACACAATTCGTTGGAGAGGCGTTCGGGCAACATCGGAATGGTCCTATCGACCAGATAGACGGATGTGGCGCGCTTTCCCGCTTCTTTGTCAATTACGGTTTTACTTGATACATAATGGCTTACGTCGGCAATGTGTACGCCAACTTCCCAGTTGCCGTTTTTCAGTTTGCGTACTGAAAGTGCATCGTCGAAATCTTTGGCATCTTTTGGGTCGATGGTAAAGGTGGGTATTTCCCTGAAATCTGTGCGTTTGGATATTTCTTCCGCAGTTATTTCTTCCGAGATTCTTCTGGCTGCTTTTTCTACGCTTTCTGGGTAATGGTACGGCAATCCATACTCGGCCAGAATAGCATGCATTTCGGTGTTGTTGTTGCCGCTTGCTCCAAGAATATCAATCACTTCTCCAATCGGGTTTCGCGATTTTTCAGGCTTGGGCCATGAGGTGATTTTCACCACAGCCTTGTCGCCTGTTTTGCCTTTCTTTAATTTATCTTTTGGAATAAATATGTCATTACTCCATCGTTTATCTGTCAGCAAAAATGCAAAGTTGGATGATACTTCCAATGTCCCAACAAAGGTATCTTTCTTGTGTTCAATGATTTCAATTATTTCTCCTTCGAGTTGATACCCTTTGCGTCGGGCAAACATGCGCACTTTCACGCGGTCGTCGCGCATGGCGTGCAGGGAGTTACGCTCGGCAATCAAAACTGGTTCGCTCCCGTCGTCGGGTGTCACGAAATTTTTTCCGTTCGATTTCTTGTCAAAAACACCGTCGAAGATGCTGACTTTGTAGCGCAACCGGAAAACACCTTTTGTCATTTCCAAAATATATTCATCTTCAAGCAATATTTCTAAAAAAGAGTTTAGTTGAGTGCGCTGCTGAGGAGTATTAATTTCTAATGCATTGGCTATTTGCATAATGGAATATGCAGAATCGGGCTGGTTGTTGAACAGTGAGATAACCAAATCTTCCAGTTTTTGCTGCGATATTTTCTTTTCAGTTTTTTTCTTTCTTCTAAATGTAAATGTCTTTTTAGTTTTTCTGCTTTTGCTCATTTTTTTACTTTTTTTATCCGCACAAAGATAGTAATTTTTCTTTTCTCTTGTTGATAATTAGATAAAATTAAAGAAATTAAGGAATTTAAAGCTAATAAAAACGCTTCTTGGGGATTATTGTGCCTTCTCTCCACCAGCATTGCAGTACTGGCACTACAAACATGGTCATGCATTGAATGAGCATGCCTCCGAAAGTAGGGATAGCCATCGGAATCATGATGTCGGCGCCTTTACCTGTCGATGTTAGCACTGGAAGCAGGGCGATGAGTGTGGTGGCGGTGGTCATGGCGGCGGGTCGTACGCGCTTTAAGCCTGCATGTACGACTGCTTCGCGGATGGCCGCGCGCGTTTGTGGGTTTCGTTCCTTGAACGTGTCATGAATGTATGTCCCCATCAATACGCCGTCGTCGGTGGCAATGCCGAACAGCGCAATGAATCCCACCCAAACGGCTACACTGAGATTGATCGGATGCATCTGGAAAAGGGCGCGTATGTTCTCTCCGCCGATGCTGAAATTCATGAACCATGGTTGCCCGTAGAGCCACAACAGGATAAACCCGCCGGAAAAAGCCACGAATACGCCGGAAAAATGAATCAACGAAGCTGTCAGCGTACGGAATTGAAAATAAAGAATTAACAGAATGGCTATCAAACAAAGTGGAATGAGGATTAACAGACGTTGTGTTGCCCGTTGTTGCTGTTCGTAATTGCCTGCAAATTTGTAGGATACGCCAGAAGGTAGTGTGATTGAGCCTGAAGCGATTTTTTCTCTCAAAAACTGTTCGGCTTCCTGTACCACATCCACTTCGGCCCGTCCTGCCTGTTTGTCGAAAATAACATAACCCGTGAGAAATGTATTTTCGCTTTGAATCATCTGTGCTCCTTTGGAATAGCGAATCTCAGCTACTTCGCCGAGTGGAATCTGCACGCCGGTCGGGGTGGGAATGAGCAGTCGCGACAGGGCTTCGGGGTCGTTGCGCAATTCGCGGGGATAACGCAGGCGAACAGGGAAACGTTCGCGACCTTCAACTGTAACGGTTAGCGACATGCCGCCAATGGCCGATTCGATTATTTCCTGCAAGTCGGTCACGCGAATTCCGTAACGCGCCATGTTGCGACGGTTCAGCACAATCTCAATGTAGGGAGCGCCCACAGCCCTGTCGTAAAATACAGTCGCAGGCAACACCGCCGGTACGTCTTTCAGTGCAGATTCCAGCGCCCGTCCTGCCTGTTCGATGCTTTCCAAATCCGGTCCCGACACCTTCAAGCCCATTGGCGCTCGCATGCCAGTGGAAAGCATCACCAGCCGCGCCTCTATCGGTTGCAGTCGCGGCGACGAGGTCAGTCCGGGCAAATGTGCGACGTTCACAATTTCCTGCCAGATGTCGCCCGTGTTTTTG
>JAITHZ010000225.1 GCA_031279795.1 Bacteroidales bacterium | reverse complement strand
ACCTGAATCAAAAAAACTGCATCGCTACAATGCTGGAAAACAGTGTTATTCCAATTGTAAACGAGAACGATACGATTTCCGTTACCGAATTAATGTTTACTGACAATGACGAACTTTCGGGACTGATTGCCGCCATGATGAACGTCGATGCGTTGATTATTCTTAGCAATGTAGACGGTATTTATGACGGCCTTCCGTCTGCCACTGCCTCCCGACTTTTGGCCGCAATTCCGTTCAACAGTCAAGCTCCGGATTATATCCATCCCGCCAAATCACAGTTTGGACGAGGGGGAATGATGACCAAATTTAACATAGCCAGAAAAGTGGCAAACGAAGGCGTTCCCGTCATCATCGCTAACGGAAAAAAGGACGATATATTACTGAAATTATTACAACTGAACTGCACCGAGACTTGTACGCTATTTGTACCAAATCCCAATCCGGCTTCCAATGTAAAAAAATGGATTGCCCATTCCAGTGGCTTTGCTCGAGGCGAAATACATATCAATGCCGGAGCCAGAGCCGCTTTGACGAGCAATAAGGCCGCCAGTTTACTACCGGTGGGCTTGACCGCCATTGTCGGCGAATTTGAAAAAGGCGACATTGTAAAAATTATTGACGAAAACGGCATCCATATCGGTTTGGGAAAAACCCGCTACAGCAACGAACAAGCGACCGAACTAATCGGTTTACAGGGAAACAAACCGGTTATTCATTACGATTACTTACATTTATTAAGTTAATATAAAATGTTATGATAAATAAAATCAATCAACTATTCACCGAAATTGCAACCCTGAAAGCAACAAGCACAGAAGATCTGGAAGCTCTCCGCATCAAGTATCTGAGTAAGAAAGGCCATATTACACAGCTTTTTACCGAGTTTAGAGAATTGGCTGCTGAAGAAAAACGCGAAATTGGAAAAAAATTGAACGAATTGAAAGATTTGACGCAAGCGAAAATCAACAAACTGAAAGAATCGTTCGTAAACGAAACCTTGCCAGAGAACAATTTCGATTTGACACGAACCGGTTATCCATTACCGATTGGCACGCGCCACCCTATTTCACTTGTCAAAAACGAAATATGCGAAATCTTCGGACGACTGGGCTTCAGCATTGCCGAAGGCCCCGAAGTGGAAGATGACTGGCATGTGTATTCTGCCCTGAACTTTGCAGAAGACCATCCAGCCCGCGACATGCAGGACACATTTTTTATCCGGCAGCCCGACATCCTGTTGCGGTCGCACACTTCATCGGTGCAAACGAGAGTGATGGAAAAAACACAACCGCCTGTCCGGATTATTTGTCCGGGACGAGTCTACCGTAACGAGGCGATTTCCTATCGAGCACACTGCTTTTTTCATCAAGTTGAAGCGCTGTATGTGGACAAAAACGTTTCGTTTGCCGACTTGAAACAGACGCTCTTGTTTTTTGCCAGAGAAATGTTCGGCGCCAAAACCAAAATACGGCTGCGCCCATCGTATTTTCCGTTTACAGAACCATCGGCCGAGATGGATATTTCCTGCAATCTTTGCGGAGGAAAAGGATGTCCGTTCTGCAAACATACCGGCTGGGTGGAAATTCTCGGATGCGGCATGGTCGACCCAGCTGTTCTTGACAACTGCGGAATCGACAGCAAAGTTTATACCGGCTACGCGCTGGGTATGGGTATCGAACGGATTACCAACCTGAAATATCAGGTAAAAGACTTGCGAATGTTTTCGGAAAACGATTTCCGTTTTTTGCAACAATTTGCTATTATATGCTAATAGTATTCAAAAAACGTTATTTCCGTAAAATATTTATAGGAAAAGTTGGTTGTTATGATATTATATCGTACATTTATGGCTCTTTTTAAATTACATAAATCTTATAAATTATAATTATAAAAGCAAAGAATGATGACTAAAACAATCACATTTAACGAACTTCGGAAAATCAAAGACAGTTTACCGGATGGAAGTACCCACAGAATCGCAGACGAACTGGGAGTTAGCGTAGAAACTATACGCAATTATTTTGGAGGTTATAACTACAAAGACGGGAAAAGTTGCGGCGTTCACATCGAACCCGGCCCCGACGGCGGAATTGTTATGCTCGACGACAGCACTATCCTTGATAAAGCCGAAGCGATTCTGAAAGAACATGGTATTTCGCTCCCCGTAGACGTTTGTGACGAAGTTGTCGAATAAAATCATGTTCTTAAAAGATTAGAGCCAAAAGCGATGTCTTAAAAAAAGCAAAAAACGCAGATGACGCGGATAACATAGATTTTTGCAGCTGTTAGTTATTTTAGATTGTTTTAATTGACTGATAAACAGGATATAAAAAATATGACTATCCGTGTCATTGCAATCGTGGCAAAAAGAATTTTTGAAACAGTCACTTTTGTCTTTAATCTTTTGGAATGTAAGCTAAATGAAAGCTCAGCAGAAAATCTGATGATAATAATCCGTTGCAAATGACAAATTACGGCACGCTATTCCAGTCGGCTACTCCCCGCCAAGTTTCCCTTTCCGAAATTAATTCACTGATAAAAAATGTTTTACGGGATAATTTTTCCGAACCATACTGGCTCAGAACGGAAATCAGCGAATTGAAAGTAAACGTTTCAGGTCACTGTTATCTCGAATTTGTGGAGAAAGAAGCTCATTCGGGACGACTTGTTGCCAAGTCGCAAGGAAAAATCTGGGCAACTACCTTCCGGATGCTTCGCCCGTATTTTGAAAAGGAAACAGGGCAGGCTTTTGCGGCGGGAATGAAAGTGCTGGTACAGGTGTCAATTGATTTTCACGAACTTTATGGCTACAGCCTTACCGTTATCGACATCGACCCTGCATTTACAGTTGGCGACATGATGCGTCACCGCACAGCTGTTCTCAACCAGCTGCAATCCGACGGTATCCTGACACTGAACAAAGAACTGCCACTTCCTGAACTGCCACTCCGCATCGCCGTCATTTCATCAGAAACGGCAAGCGGCTATGAAGATTTCGCCAATCACATAT
>JAITHZ010000182.1 GCA_031279795.1 Bacteroidales bacterium | reverse complement strand
TGGCGAAACATCCCCAAGTGGAACCGGAATCAGGTAAAGCGCCTCAACCATCCTACAATCAATATGTTTAGTTTTATTAATGATTTTTTATGTGTAATCCAAAACCGGACAAAGATAATAATTCCACGCAAATTCTTTACCTTTGTAGTTGAAATAAAATGTGTATGAACAGAAATCGGAAAGATAGGGTGCATCCGCTGGAACTGTTTCGATTTTGTCCGAAGTGCGGCAGTTTCGATTTTGTGGTGCATGACGAAAAATCAAAACAGTGCAGGCAGTGCCGCTTTGTTTACTATGCCAACGCGGCGGCGGCAGTAGCGGCGTTTATTGTGAACGAACGGGAAGAATTGCTGCTGTGCCGTCGGGCAAAGGAGCCATTCAAAGGAACGTGGGATTTGCCGGGCGGATTTGTCGACGGAGGCGAATCGCTTGAAGAGGCTGCCGTGCGCGAAGTGCAGGAAGAAACAGGATTGCTGGTCGAATCGCTGACTTATATGTTTTCGCTGCCCAACATTTATGTATATGCCGGATTTGCAGTACAAACAGTTGACATCTTCTGCGCCTGTCGCGTGGAAAACACAATCGACATCAATCCTCAGGATGATGTGGCCGAATGTACATTCATGCCCCGCAACATGATTGACATACATACATTCGGATTAGCCTCTATCCGCAAAGGTGTGGATAAATGGCTGAAACAAAACTATTAATCACGAACAGAAACAAAATTATGAAACACAAGGATATCATCATTTTATCAACGCTGATTATTGCTTCTACAGCCTTGATAGTCGTTTTTTTGCCGCGCGAGGATACATTTAAATATCAGTTTCAGGAAGGTAAACCCTGGAAATACGATTTGTTGACGGCAACCTTTGATTTTCCAATCTACAAACTGGAAAATGAGTTTATACGCGAACGCGACAGTGTACTGAACACATTGCAGCCTTATTTCAGGTGGAAGCCCGATGTTGCGGACGCCCAAAAGCAACTGTTTGCCAATCAATACAGCGCGCAGTCGCAACGGATTCCTTCCGCATATTTTGATTATGTTCATGGACAGCTTGAGCGAATTTACGCTTCAGGCATCATTGCGTCCGACAGATACAACGAACTGGAAAGCAAAAACATAAAAACAATCAAGATCATCACCGACCATGTCAACAGCCGAGAATATGCGGTGGACAAGCTCTACACTGCGCGAAGTGCATACGAAAAAATTTTCGACAACGCTCCCTTTTTATTGGATAAAGGCACGCTACAAAATCTGGACATAAATCTGTATCTTACAGAAAATGTTGAATACGACAGCGTTATGACCGAAGAAGTGAAAGAACAGCTGCTTCGTACCATTTCCAATTCCACAGGCCTTATTCAGCAAGGGCAACGAATCATCGACCGAGGACAGGTGGTGGATAGCAATACCTATAAAATACTATATTCCATGAAGTTGTCGTACGAAAAACGAATGACTGCTTCCGACAGCGAACAAAACTGGCGTTTGATCGGTCACGTGCTGCTGATCAGCTGTTTGATGGGATTGTTCCTGGCCTATTTAATCCTTTTTCGTACCGAAATCTATGCCCGTAAACGCAGCATCATTTTTCTGTTTCTGATTGTAACGGGTTTCTCTATCGTTCCCGCTGCACAACTTGAAGCTAAATATGTGTATCTCATCCCATTTACCATTCTTTCCATTATCATACGAATATTTTTTGATTCGCGAACCGCAATGATGGCCTACATCACGACGATTCTTATCAATTCCCTCTCAATCCCTTTTTCTTATGAATTTGTTATTATTCAGCTTTTTGCCGGAATAACGTCCGTCTACAGCCTGAAAGATTTGATGCAACGTTCCCAGATTTTTGGAAGCGCCGTCTTCATTTTTGTCACTTACTCGCTGATCTACACTTCCTATACAATTTACTTAGAAGGCATCTGGTCGAAAATCAACGGACAGACATTTCTCTATTTTGCCATAAACGCCTTGCTGGTGTTATTTACCTATCCGCTGGTTTACCTTTTTGAGAAAATGTTTGGATTCATTTCGAGCGTAACGCTGGTGGAACTGTCGAATGTCAATCACCCTGTTCTGCGCAAATTGTCGGAAGAAGCGCCAGGAACTTTCCAACATTCGTTGCAGGTGTCGAACCTGGCGACGGAAGCCGCAACCAAAATCGGCGCAAACGTACAGCTGGTACGAACTGGCGCTCTGTACCACGACATTGGAAAAATCAATAATCCGATGTTTTTCACCGAAAATCAGGTTGCTGGCGTAAATCCTCACAACGGACTGCCATTTGAAAAAAGCGCCGAAATAATTATTAAACACATAACCGACGGGATAAAACTTGCCGAAAAGTTGCATTTACCCCAGCAAATTGCCGATTTCATCTCTACGCACCACGGACGAGGAAAGGCGAAATATTTCTATAATTCGTTTAAAAACAGCTACCCCGACAGGGAAATTGATGAAGAACTGTTTACCTATCCGGGGCCAAATCCATTCAGCAGAGAAACCGCCCTGCTGATGATGGCCGATTCCGTCGAGGCCGCTTCCCGCAGTTTGACGGTATATGACGACGAAACAATTCCCACGCTGGTCAACCGAATTATCGACGGACAAATTGATGACGGACTCCTGAAAAATGCGCCACTGTCGTTCAAAGAAATTGAAACGGTGAAGCAGATATTCATCCAGAAATTGAAAACAATTTATCACACGCGCATCAGTTATCCGCCCCTTGAAGGTCAACTCGCAAAGGAAACGTCGAATGTTTAATTGACTATAAAACAATGTTTTATTTTTTTATTTTGCAAAATTTGCTCTCTTTGAAAATAATCTGTACTTTTGCGGACATTTATTCTCGACGGAGTCAATATGAATAAACAACTAATTTTGTTATGAATAATTATATCGTTTCGGCACGCAAATACCGTCCAGATAATTTTCGAACAGTAGTTGGTCAACAGTCGCTGACTACTACCTTAAAAAATGCCATTGCCACAGGTAAACTGGCACATGCCTATCTGTTCTGTGGACCGCGCGGAGTTGGGAAAACAACCTGCGCACGCATCTTTGCAAAAACCATCAACTGCATGAACTTAACGGCGGAGGGCGAAGCCTGCAACGCCTGCGAATCGTGTGTGGCTTTCAATGAACGTCGCTCCTTCAATATTCACGAACTGGATGGAGCCTCGAACAATTCGGTAGACGGTATTCGTGCGCTGGTTGAACAGGTGCGCGTGCCTCCACAAATCGGACGATACAAGGTGTATATCATCGACGAAGTTCACATGCTTTCGTTAGCGGCATTTAACGCTTTTTTGAAAACGCTCGAAGAACCGCCGCGCCATGCCGTGTTTATCCTTGCAACGACCGAAAAGCATAAAATTATTCCGACTATTCTGTCACGCTGCCAAATCTATGATTTCAAGCGAATCAGCATACACGATATAGTCGAACATCTGCGCTATGTTGCTTCAAAGGAAAATATTGCAGCCGAACCTGAAGCGCTGGCTGTCATTGCTCAAAAAGCAGACGGCGGCATGCGCGACTCACTTTCCATTTTCGATCAGGTGGTGGGCTTTACGCATGGTAACGTTACCTACGACGCTGTGATTGACAACCTGAATGTGCTTGATTACGAGTATTATTTCCGTCTGACAGATGCAATTCTGGCAGGCAGCGTTGCAGATGCTTTCTTACTGTTCGACGAAATATTGAGCAAAGGCTTTGATGGATTCCATTTTGTAACCGGACTGAGTTCGCATTTTCGCGACCTGCTGGTTTGCAAAGATGAAGCAACGTTGGTGCTGCTCGAAACGGGCGAAGGCATCAAGGAAAAATACAAACAGCAGGCAAAGAACTGTACCAGCCTGTTCTTGTATAATGCACTGAATGTAACCAATAAAACCGAATGTGACTACAGAGAAAGCAAAAACAAACGCCTGCTCGTTGAAATTGCATTAATCCGGCTGTGTCGAATCAATGCAACAGACGGATTGGGAACGGAAAAAAAAAAGTCTTAGCCGAAACGAATGTTGCGAATCGCACTGAATCGGCACATTTGCCACAACAGAATAGCCGACAAGAAGCACAGCCAGAAAAACCAACAATTCAACGAATTATATCACACCGTCAAGATACGGCAGCGCTTATTCCGCAAAATGCAGGTATTGACAAAACGGTGGCTTTGCGGGTACAGGCGCGTACCCGCCCATCCACAGTTCCGCTGTCGACTGACCATGCAACCGGAAATAACCAGCCACAGTCAGAAACTAAGGTTTTGGACAGACCGACCGAACTGACTGGTCCCTTTACGCAAACCGATATGATTGCTGCATGGAAAGCTTACGCAAGCCAGTTGCCGGACAGCAGCATCCTGATGAAAACGATGATGGAGCAATGCGTCCCTCGTCAACTGGAGGACAATGACTATGAGGTGGCAGTTTATCATCAGACACAAATGAAAAACTTAAACGATGAACTGATAAAACTGCGTCCATTTTTGACTGAAACATTAAAAAACAACCTCTTTTCTCTGTCTGTTCGCTTGCAGGCTAATCCAGCTATTGAGACGAAACGACAGGCGCTTACATCTGCCGGACAATTTGCGGCAATGCAAGAGAAAAATCCGGAACTTTCGCGGCTTAAAGATTTATTTATGCTTGAACTGGAATAATAAAAATTTAAAATGAATAAACAATGCTTCAACGACTGCAAACTCTGTATCTGCTGGGAATGATTATTTGCCAGATAGCGACATTCATATTCCCAGTTTTACGACCAATCCCCGAAGGAATGACGGGCAAACTGCTTTTTGTTTTTCCGGCGGCAATTTTCTTCCTTTCCGCAGTAATTATTTTTTTGTACAAAAAACGAAAACTGCAAATCTTTTTATGTTGGATAAACAACATACTTATCGCTGTTTTTTGCGGAATTGCCTTTTATCTCTTCCGCCAAACCGAAACGAATATCGTTTTTTCAATGATTTTGCCTTTTGCGGCGCTTGTTTTGAACCTGTTGGCCATTCATCGCATCCGAAAAGACGAAGCGTTGATACGTTCACTCAACCGGCTACGTTAAAATAATTACGAATTACGAATTACGAATTACGAATTACAAATTACCCCATGCAATTAAGAAGTTACACCTCTACACAAGGCCGCCGAATGGCAGGTGCGCGCGCCCTCTGGCGTGCCAACGGAATGAAAGAAGAACAAATCGGGAAGCCTGTTATCGCCATTGTTAATTCGTTTACGCAGTTCGTTCCCGGACACGTGCATTTACACGAAATCGGGCAACTCGTTAAAGCGGAAATTGAAAAACTCGGTTGTTTTGCTGCCGAATTTAACACCATTGCAATCGACGACGGTATCGCGATGGGACACGACGGAATGCTTTATTCGCTGCCATCACGCGATCTGATTGCCGACAGTGTCGAATACATGGTGAATGCCCACAAAGCCGATGCAATGGTCTGTATATCGAACTGCGACAAGATTACGCCAGGCATGCTGATGGCGGCGATGAGGCTGAATATTCCGTCAGTTTTCGTGTCGGGTGGACCGATGGAAGCGGGAATCATCGGTTCGCAAAAGTTGGATTTGATTGATGCAATGGTGCAAGCTGCCGACGAAACTGTGCCCGACCAGCAAATCAGCCGCGTGGAAAGCGCTGCCTGTCCTACGTGCGGTTCGTGCAGCGGCATGTTCACTGCCAATTCTATGAACTGCCTCAACGAAGCGATCGGCTTGGCGTTGCCCGGAAACGGTACCATCGTCGCCACCCATTCCAACCGCCGAAAACTGTTCGTTGACGCTGCAAAACTGATCGTTGAAAATACATATAAATACTATGAAAATGACGATGAAAGCGTTTTGCCGAGAAATATTGCCACCCGCGCAGCGTTCCTCAATGCAATGACGCTGGACATTGCCATGGGAGGATCGACGAACACAGTGCTGCACCTTTTAGCCATTGCCAGTGAAGCTGAAGTCGATTTCTCAATGAATGACATTGACGCTCTTTCCCGCAAAACGCCCTGCCTCTGTAAAGTAGCTCCGAACACGAATAAATATCATATTCAAGATGTAAACCGTGCAGGCGGCGTTTTAGGCATTATGGCAGAGTTGGACAAAGCTGGACTGCTGGATACATCGGTTAACCGGATTGATGGATTATCTTTACAGAAGGCGATAAATAAATACGCGCTCACGGCAGAAACGGACGCTGTCCCGCCGTTGGACGAAGCACGAAAAATTTTCC
Source organism: Bacteroidales bacterium (assembly GCA_031279795.1). Taxonomy (GTDB): domain Bacteria; phylum Bacteroidota; class Bacteroidia; order Bacteroidales; family WRGA01; genus WRGA01. Next base: position 1,994 of record JAITHZ010000182.1, on the reverse strand, counting down.
TTTCCGCTCCGGCAAACAAATTCAATCTCGTACTTGGCTCACAGCAGACGTATTATCCCGACTTTGATACGGACAGAGAAAACGGCTGTATCCGCGACATTGCCCACGCCTACACCAAAGACGGCGGCCTGGCGATCTTGAGAGGAAACATCGCCCAGTATGGCTGTGTGATAAAAACCGCCGGCGTTGACCAAAGCATCTGGCATTTCACAGGCCGCGCGAAGGTTTTTTCCTCGCAGGAATCGGCTTGCGAAGGCATTCTCGGCGATGTAGGGGAGGGGAGAGCCCCGTCTGTTCAAGCGGGAGATGTGGTTGTGATTACTCACGAGGGACCGAAAGGCGGGCCAGGAATGCAGGAAATGCTATACCCGACTTCGTATATCAAGTCGCGGCGCTTGGGCAAACAGTGCGCACTGATAACCGACGGGCGTTTCAGCGGGGGTACATCGGGACTGTCTGTTGGCCATATCTCGCCAGAGGCAGCTTCGGGAGGCAACATCGGTCTGCTGCAGGATGGCGATATGATTGAAATCAACATCCCTGCTCGCTCTATAAATGTGCTGATTTCCGATGAAGAACTCACCAAACGCCGCGCTGCTGAAGAGGCTCGCGGACATCTTGCCTTCACACCCAAAGACCGACGTCGCACAGTTTCAAAAGCATTGCAAGCCTATGCAACATTAGTAAGTTCGGCAGACAAAGGAGCCGTGAGGAATTAGGAATTAAGAATTAGGAATTAAGAATTAAGAATTCCTAATTCCTAATTGATGATTCGTTTTTTGGCAAAATCGAAAAAAAGCATTACTTTTGTTTTCTATTTATCAAAAATAATTGTGATGACAAGATTATTTATACTTTTGAGTTGTTTGTTTCTTTCGACAATGCTTTCTGCTCAGCAGAGTTATGGCGGACGTCCTGACCTGTTTTCGTCCGATGCGCCGGGTGGCATGCTGCGTGTCGGCGGTTCGTTTTTTATCGACATGCCACGGTTTGACGTCGAGGAGATGTTGCGAGAAGACAGCATCAATCAGACATTCGACAGCCGGAGCTTGCGTTATGCCAAGAAATTTCAGGTAAATATCAACCGAACAAATGCTGGCGTTTGTTACCTCACGGCCAACAATACTACGGTGTGGCGCATCGGGATTCGTTCGCGCGGGGCGTATTCGCTCAATGTGCTGTTTTCCGGTTTTCGTTTGCCGGAAGGCGCAAAGATGTTCCTTTACAATGCAGACCAAAGCATGACGCTGGGTGCGTTTACAGCAAAAAACAACCGCGATGACGGCCTCTTTCCTGTTGCTCCGGTTGCGGGCGACGAACTGATTGTGGAATATCATGAACCCGATACAGCGGCTTTCACCGGACTCTTTACAATCACGGAAGTGAACCATGACTATATCAATGTGACAGGCGGTGCGCTGAAAAGCCGTCCTTCTCGCCCGTTACTCACCAATACTTGCCATTCTGACCAGATTTGCCGCGACGACCTCGACAATGAAGCGCAAGCCGTTGTGTTGCTTTCCATCAACGGAAACATTTTCTGTACCGGCAGCTTGCTGAACAATACCTCGCAAGACGCTGCGCCGTATTTGCTCACTTCGTGCCACTGTCTGGAAGGCAGCAAACCGTATGAAGAAACGGCGCGCACGGTGGTCGTTTTTTTTAATTATCAGTCGCCGACATGCAATTCCGACATTCGCGGCGTTGAGGAAATGTCGATGGCCTCGGCTACACTCAGGGCTGCGGACAAGGAACTGGATTTGGCGCTTCTGGAACTGGATTCTGTGCCGCCGGAGGATTTTCGCCCTTATTACCTTGGATGGAACATCGAACCCACCCCCAGTTATCCATTCATGGGGATACACCAACCGAATGGCGGGGTCAAGAAAGTGACGCAAAGCAATTATCCGCTGACAACCATTGAAAACTACAATGTTGCCGGCTACCATTTTTTGGAACTGTATAAAGTTCAAGCCTGGAATGAGGGAACGACG
>JAITHZ010000094.1 GCA_031279795.1 Bacteroidales bacterium | reverse complement strand
GTAAAGGTGGAACTGGGCCTCTGTAAAGGTAAAAAAGTGTTTGACAAACGTGCGGATATCCGCGAGCGGGACATACAGCGGGATGTGGAACGGGAATTCCGGCACAAGCCGGGATGATCTGGCGGGAGCTATTCGGACCGCACTTTCCCCTAAAAAACGCTTAATACAACGTACTTCCTTAATTAATCCTTTGTCCGCGCTTCACATAATGCGCCCATTCAATCTTCCATGGCTAGCAAAATGTGCCGGGGCAACAGCATGAGAATGGAGCGTAGCGGAATGACATAACCGTTACAGATGCCAAGATCGCAGTAGGCGATGCAGTACAAATTAGTCCTGTTATGCGACAGTTTTCATCCTGGTGTCATACAACCTACAATATCTTGGTTTTGTTTAAAAGCAGGCAATAGAAACCAGAAAATTCAGACACGCCGCAATCATGTGCGGTGTTTCGTAAAACAAAGACTTTCAAATTCTTTTAATGTGATCTATAGTCTTAATGGTCTTAATAATACAACCGCTTAAATCTTTTCTTATATTGGTTGCCCAAAAACGTAAAATAGTCCAGCCATTTATTTTGTAATAATTATTCACTTCTTTATCGCGTTCAATATTACGCCGTATTTTCTTCTGCCAAAAATCGGAATAAGAAACCAACAATTCTTCCTGTGACGAAAAATGTCGTTCTTTCCAGTCATTGCCGTGCCAAAAATCGCCATCAATAAATATAACCAATTTGTATTTTTTTATTGCAATATCAGGTTTCCCAAATAATTTTTTGACATTTTTTCTATAACGCACTCCCCACTTCCAAAGGGCTTTACGAAAAAACACTTCTGGTTTGGTATCTGAACTGCGGATATGAGACATACACTTACTACGCTGTTCAGGCGTTAAAATGTCCATCTGTTTCAGGCTCGACCAGACAAAAAAACGGAAACCGCTTTAGCGATATGCCAGAACATTACAGGCGGAACAGCGTTTCCTATTTGTTTGTAAGTATCAAATTCAGAATCCGCAAATTTAAACGTATCGGGGAATGACTGTATACACGCCGCTTCCTGCGGGGTAAAACGGCGATATAATTCTTTTGCGGGATCTACAAGTAACACCGGGTCTCTTGAATTTAGACTCGTTTTTGCCAAATGACTGGTAACAGTCAGGCACGGTTCGTTAAGATTTTGCGCCAAACCACGTTTCATATTATTTTTTGCTTTCTTTAATCCAAGTACGGCACGTTTGGAAAAATAATATTTTTTGTCGTCTATAGCAAGTTTGGGAACCGCAACCGAAAGCGGAATTTTATTGTTTTCAGTTGTTTTTGGGGGAAATTCGAAATTGTCTTTTATATCGTTACGAATTGCTACAATAATAACACGTTCGCGTTTTTGCGGAACACCGTAATCGGAAGCGTTTATAATAGCTGATTTAACTTTATAGCCTCTTTTTTCAAATTCAGAAATCGCTTTATTAAATATCGCACCAGCGTGAAGTGTCTTAAACCCTTTTACATTTTCTGCAATTATTATCTTAGGCTGTTTTTCTTCGGCGATACGCGCCTTTTCATTGTACAACTGCGCCCGAGCATCAAAAGGATTTTTGGTCGGATTCACCGTGCTAAAAGACTGGCAGGGAAAGCCTCCGATAAGAATATCACAATTCGGTATGGAAGATGTTTCAATTTTTTTTATATCATTACAGACAACGGTGCCGCCGGAAAAATTCTTCTTGTAAGTTACTACGGCTTTCGGGTCAATATCCGTCGCGTAAATAATCTCAAAAGAAAGTTTTTCATATTTTTTTTTATTGTAGATAAAACCGCCGAGCAGTCCCAAGTCAGCCCCGCCGCAACCGCAGAACAAAGAAACAACCTTATACATTTTACCCTCCAGTCGCGGACGGAATAACTTCCGAAATGGCTTTTGAAGAAAAATCTATCTTAAAGCCAGTAGGCGTAACCCTGATAGTGCCATTTTCTTTTTGTTTGTAAATATCGTCAATAACATAAATGACAACATCGTTTCTGCAAAAGTAAACACGGTAAATGGAATAATACTCTTTATGCTGGCAGGCGGCATCCCATTCGTTTTTTGTTATCTGAAAAGTTTCTTCCCAATTAACGTCATTTAAATCGGGAGCCGTTACCCGTCTTGTGGTTTTAACTTCAATGTATTTGGTAAATTCGGGATTTTCAATAAGCGGCAACGCCACGACTGATTGAATATCATATCCAAGCCCCTGAATTTTTCCCAAATAAACAACTTTGCTTATAAGCCGTCTATTAAATCCCTTGACACGGTTCCTTTCATAATTAAACACATAACGTTCCCCTTCCTCGCCTATTTGGGTTTTATCAAGCCTTTCGGTATCTATAACGGTTTCCCCATCTGTTTGCATGGGTATTCCAAGCGCCGTAGTTGAAGTTTTGAAAATACCTGCATTATCTCCGATTAGACCAAATTCAATTCCCCACTGGATTTCAAATTTTTTCCTGCCTTCTTTTGTCGATAAATCATGAATATAGGCATCAAACATCGGTTTCACGTTATATTGTTTCGCGATAAATTCAATGGCTAATTTTTCATTTGTATTCAAATGAACAGAATAATCATTTTCTATAATGATTAAATTGGCAAGTTCAAGATAATTCAATTGTTCGTTAATATGCTGGTAATCATAGGATGCACCTTTACCTGGTGTTTTTATTATTCGCTCAATTTCCGCCGTTTTATCTTCTACTATTTGGGCAATAACTTTATCGGGTGCCGCTTTACCCTGTAATACGTCAAGCGCGTTTAGAATATAATAGCCTATATCTTTTTTGGTTAAGACCACACGCGCTTCAGAGGCAAGCAACATAACTTTCAGAGTAAAAGAGTAGGAGCGAATATTTATTTTATTGTCGATATGCTCCTGGATTGTCTGCGGTTTTACCATGCCATTGGGAAACTGCATTTTGTAACAGAAATCCTTAAAAAACGCCGGCTGATCATTGTCTTCAAGAAATTTACAAGTTCGTTCCGAAATATACATAGCTCCGTCTTTTTCAAAATACATTCCAAACAACTTGCCCGCTATTTCCGTTCTGTGGTTTGCGAGTGTTTTCGACGCGAGATTGGGCAGATACTCTTTTAACTTTTCGTCAAACTTGCGCGGAAAATCGGAAGAGTTACAGGGACATACTTCGTTAATGATATTGGCGTAAGTCGGAAGCATATTGTCAATTTCTCTTTGGGATTTTCCCCTGATAATTTCACACCTGAATTGTTTTGCGTGGTTATACATACTATATTACCTATTCTCTATTATCGAATAAACTCTATTAGCGATGGCTTTCACGAGCATTGGCGGCACAGCGTTACCGACCTGCCGAAACTGCCGGGTTTTAATTCCATAAAACACAAACGTATCGGGGAATGACTGAATCCGCGCTGACTCTCGGACGGTAGGAACCCGGTTTTCCTTGTAATGAAAATG
>JAITHZ010000083.1 GCA_031279795.1 Bacteroidales bacterium | reverse complement strand
ACAGCACATAACTGTTTTCGTATTCGTTCCATGAATTACACTGCATAATCAGGTGTGACAGCATTGAATATGGCATGTATAAATCGTGTACATTGTCGGCAATCGGCGTGCCTGTCATTATCAGCTTGCAGGTGCACCGCCGGCATACCTGATAGATGTTTTTTGCGCGTATTGCGGCGGGTGTTTTCACAAGATGGCTTTCGTCAATGATAATCATTGTGTCGGAATCGGCAAATTGAAGCGCTTTTTGGTTTGTTCTCGGCGATGAACTCATGCTTTCGATGCCGATGTATTCCCAAACTAAACTGTTTTCGGTTGAGAATTTATTTACTTCTTTCTGGAAGTTCAGAATGGTTGATACAGGGCAAAATACCAATACTTTGCTTATTTTCCCGGCGATGAAACGCGATATTGCCAAATCAATGGCAATTTTAGTCTTGCCCGTTCCAACATCGGAAAACAGTGCGCCAACTTTCATCCTGCAAAGGAATTTCAACGCATCCTGCTGATGTGGCATACTGTCTTTGCAAACAGGGACAACGTCATTATCTTTTAGTCGTTCATTAACAGGTATTTCCCTGCGCTTCTGTTCGCAATCAAATATTATTTCTCTGTAATTATGAGACATTTCGCATTTGATTCGTTCCGCAATAGCTTCAAACTCCCATTCGTTTTTTCGAGAATGGAATACTTTTGCCTGAAACGCAAGGCAGTCGTTTACAACTTCCAGCCAAATCGACACATTGCAATAACGGTCGCGATAGGTTTTGGTATTGAAGTAAAGCCGTTCTTTTCCGTATTTACTCCAATACCTTGTTCCTTTGATTCGGTTTTCCAGGTCTTTTAAAACCATCGGACTTTTTTTGTGGAATATTGAAAACCTTCTTTTTGTCCTAAAATCCACGCAGAAATCCAATAGGCTTCTGATTTTTGTACTTCATAATCTTTGCCGAAAACCTGCGACTTCGGGATGATTGCGGTTGAGCCATCAAAAGCAGTTGCTTTATAAGCTTTTTCTGAGATTGACATAAGGCTTTCGAGCCTTACGGAATAGCATTTTGTTTTCATTTTACTCATTGTTAATAATTTTAATAATTTTTTAAAAACACTTATATTATAAGTATTGTGCCGCAAAGATAAGTGATGTATTTTAATTATAACTCATATTGAAGCGTATTTTAACCGTTTTTAACATTATTTAACTCCCGTGATGAAGACATATTTTGTAATTAATTGAAATACAGGAATATTATAGTACGGGGATTAGGCTGCTAACGAGAGAGCGAAAATTTATTTCATCCGGCATTTAATTATGTTATAAGTATTTTTGTTACTTTTGCACTAAAATATACGATAATGAAAACAGAAATCGTAAAACTATCGCAGATAACGACAAACGCCGCCAATCCGCGACAAATCAAAGACGAAAAGTTTACAAAACTTGTAAACTCCATTCTTGTGCTTCCAAAGATGCTTGAGCTTCGCCCGATTGTAGTTGACAGCGCATTGACCGCGCTTGGAGGGAACATGCGATACAGAGGCTTGTTATCAATCGCTGAAATGTCTGTAACAGATATAAAAACACGATTGGAGAATAATCGCGATTTCACAAAAAAAACACCGGCAGAACAAGCCGTCTTGCTCGAATACTGGCAAAAGTGGCTTGACAAACCGACGGCGATAATCATTAAAGCCTCCGAACTCTCCGACGCCGAACAGCGCGAATTTATCATCAAGGATAATGCGAGTTTTGGCGAATGGGATTTTGACATGCTGGCAAACGAATGGGAAACGGAAGATTTGGACGACTGGGGCGTGGACGTTTGGCAGAAGGACGATAAGACGGATGAGGACAACGGCTTTCCCTCGGACAGCATACGTTCCGGCACGTTAACCGAGAGGTTTGTCGTCCCGCCTTTTTCAATCCTTGACAGCCGTAAGGGTTATTGGCAAGCACGAAAGAAAATTTGGCGTACAAAAATTGGCGATATGGGCGAAAGCCGGAACGATGCGTTAACTCAAGCGCCTGAACTTAAATACAAGGATTTATACCAGCGTACACAACAGCATCGTAAAAGTTTAGGCATTGGATTCGGTGAATATTTTGAAAAACACATCTCTGATGAAGTAAAAGAAAAGGAAAACGCGAAAATACTTTCACGGGGAGTTTCATTGCTTGACCCCGTTATGTCAGAAATTATTTGTAAGTGGTTTGGCATGGAGAATTGCAAAACGTTCGACTGCTTCGCCGGAGATAGCGTATTCGGCTATGTATCCTCTTATCTCGGCAACGAGTTCACCGGAATAGAATTACGTCAGGAGCAGGTACAACTCAATAACGAACGTGTTGCCGGAATGACAGCCAAATATATCCATGATGACGGACAGAACGTAGCCGTGCATATCGAAGCAGATAGCCAGGATTTGTTTTTTAGTTGCCCCCCATATTACGACCTTGAAAAATATTCAGACCTTGAAAACGATGCGAGTAACCAAGATGGCTATAAGGACTTTCTTGTGATACTGGAAAACGCTTTCAAGGGGGCAATATCGTGCTTGAAAAATGAACGTTTCGCAGTCATTGTCGTTGGCGATATTCGGGATAAGAAAACGGGATTTTATTATAATTTTACCGATGACGTAAAGCGAATTTTTATTGAAAACGGCGTCGCGCTGTATAACGAGCTTATCTTAATTGAGTCCGGAGCAAGTACGGTGTTGCGGGCTGCCAAGTACATGGAAACACGCAAAATTGCGAAAATGCACCAAAACATCCTTGTCTTTTACAAAGGCAATCCGAAAAATATAAAGAAAAAATTTAAAAAAATAGAGTATGCAAGCGAAGATTTGGAATCATTCCGGGTGGATTCAGGAAACGAACCCTTTGAGGATTAGAGAATGTTTCAACGAATTGTTACGGGGCAGCGGATTTAATGTGCTGCAATCACTGGAGCATTATTTTCATCCACAAGGTTACACTTGTTTATGGCTTCTTTCCGAAAGTCATTTTGCCGCACATACATTTCCGGAGCTTGAGCGAACGTATATCGAACTGTCAAGTTGTAATTTAGAATATTATCAAAAATTCATAGAACTGACAAAAGAGTTATGAGCGAATATCAAAACAGAATACGCCGACAGGTACGATTATCCCGGCTTGAAATCGTGTCCGAGTTGTACAAGCGCGGGTACAGTTATCCCAAAATAAGAGGCGAAGTAATGAGGCGGCTCGACATGCCGACATATTCGCTGCAAACCGTTTATAGAGACGTTCAGTTCCTTCTTAAAGAGTGGCGCGAGTGCCGGATAAGCGACATCGACCAGGCAATTCAACTTGAATTGGAGCGTATTGATGATGCCGTGCGCGAACTCTGGGAACAGTGGGATAAGTCCAGGCTGGACTATAAAAAAACGTCCAGCAAGAAAAAAGGCGCTCCGGTAGAAGATAAAAAAGCCGGAACAAACGCCGTAAAGACATATCAACGTGAAGAAACGGAAATCGAAGTCGTCTGCCTCGGCGATGTGTCATACATTGCCGAAATCCGCGCTCAACTCGTAGAGCGTCGAAAATTGCTCGGACTGTATGCGCCGGAACGAAAAGACATAACCGTAACCGACTTCGATATAAGCACACTCACCGACGAACAGCGGCGCGTGCTGCTCGAAGTAGGCGAGCAGATAATCGATGAAAAGGAATGACAGGGAACAGTATCGGGCAATCGCCCTGCGGGTTGTGTCGGACGAGTGCCGCCGCTCGTTTTTCTATTTCGTAAAAACGTTCTGGAGCGTAATCATTGCCGAAACGCCGGTATATAACTGGCACATCGAATATCTGTGTCGAGAGTTGCAGGATTTATCCGTTGCCATTGTCGGACGGCAAAAAAAGCCTTACGACTTGATTATAAACATCCCGCCCGGAACAACCAAATCTACAATCACGACCATCATGTTTCCGGCGTGGCTCTGGACACAGGACGCCACGCTTCGCATTATAACAAACTCATATTCTGCTGATTTGTCGATAGAACACGCCGTAAAAAGCCGTGATATTATTCTGTCGGATAAATTTCGACGGCTGTTTCCCGAAATCGTTTTGCGACGCGACAAATCCGCCAAATCGTCTTACGAAAATACGGCGACAGGAGCGCGTTATACCACCTCCACCGGCGGAACAATCACCGGAAAACACGC
>JAITHZ010000294.1 GCA_031279795.1 Bacteroidales bacterium | reverse complement strand
GCGATACCGTAGCGACATGTTTGCGCGTCGGCTGGTCGTGTATGTCAGTTGCAACAATCCGTCGAATCCTCCAGAAGGAGCATCAACGCCGTATCGCAACCACGGAAAACGGAAGAAATCGGCATAAGCGTTCACCCTCCATTTGCCGACAGGCTGAAATTCAATTCCCATGTACACGCCTTTTTCATTCTGAACCCCGCTTGATTCTGAGAATGCATTGCCAAGAAGTGTTTGGTAGCTTTTGTCATAATATCTGTAAAGCAACGACATACGACAGTACGAAGCTGGATTTGCCGTCACGCCTGCCACTGCTGCAAAAGCTTTGTTTCCGCTCATGGCAATTTCACCAAACAGCAATACTTTTGGTAATGAATATTGATAATCGAGACTGATATTCAGCTGTTCAGCGCCACGAAAATAAAACCGGTTATATGGTTTGTCATCCGGACGAAGTGGTTTGTCAAAGTTGCATTGAACCAGGTTCAAGCCGCCGAAAAATTTTTCGCCCGACCACCCGATGCTGCCGCCAATTGTCTGAAGACAAGCGACATTTTTTTTCTTCCAGTCATTTTCCGTGCGATGAAGTCCGTCTTTTTTGATTGTCGTCATGCTGTTTGTCATGCTGTCTACGGTTGCATCCAGCGGTTTATTGGAATAAAAGAGCATGAGATAGAGTTTGCCGAACGAAATTTTTCCACCAGCTCCACGAAAATAATTAAACTCATCCATCGACGAATGCGGTTTAATGTCGGCATTGCGTTTATTATTGATATTCAAGGTTTGCGAACTTTTTCCCATTGAAAATTCCGTATTTAGAATCAGCCCTTGACCGATGCTCACGCGGTAGTCGCCTGCCGCCAGTGTGCGTATTTTCCAAACATTGTGCAGCAGGAAATATCCCGAATAAGCGTCATAACCGCTATGTGCTTTCGTAAAAAACGGTTCTCCGCTGTCTTTCTCGGCTGTGAATCCGGCTCGAATGCGGTTGCTGTGCTGAAAATCGTACCGGACGGAATGATAAAACGATTCGCCCAGATAACGTTTATTCGGATTTTTTGCCAGTTCCTCTGCATCAACAGGCGCAAATCCTTCCTTGTCATTCAGTGAATTATCCCAGCGAACAAGCAAATTGTGATTTCCATATTTTTTCATATTTTTCCGCGACATGCTGACGGGCGGTTTTTTCTCCGTTCCTGCATCCTCCGCGCTTACATAGACAAATGGCAGCAGCAGTTCGATGTCGTCCATGCTCAGTTCCGGCACCAGACGCAGTTCATAGATACGTTGCATTTTTCCATTTTTTGCGATGTATGTCAGGATGTTATCAATTTGTGTAGACGAAAGAAATGGCAACCGTTCCAACTCTTCCCGCGTTGCGTTATTTAAATCGACAGGATGTTGTGACAGGAATGCCAACTCGTCATACAGGTTATTCAAATCTTGTTCTCCGTCGGTGTTTTCGGCCAATTGCAACAGATATTCTTCCCATTTTTCCTGACAAAAACAGGGCATGGTACAACACATTAAGCCAATTATCCAGTATATCGTTTTCATCTAAAAAAATATGTTAACCCAATTACAGGACTTATGCCCAATACTTCGTGACTTCTGGCTGCAATATCGCACTGCACATGTTTTAGGCGATAACCCAGACCGAATGAAGGTACAAACGGTTTACCGGAAACGCCCATGCGGAAAAATATATTTTCGACAGGCTGATATTCTATCCCAAAACGGTATTCGGCTGCATGGCGGAATGTTGTTTCGATTTCGGTTATCAGCATCAATTCCGGAATAATCCGGTACGAAACGCCGACGCAAGCAGTTTTGTCAAGTGGATTTCCGACACCTGAGTTCATCAGCATCAAATTGGAAAACAGGAAACCGACGGAAACGAAATCCGACGGTTTCCAATAGCATCCAATGTCGGTTGTCAGCGCCGCAGGCTGTTCGTCCACATCCGAAACGTGGATAAAGAAGTAGTTGAACCGCAAACCTGCCGAAATGGTGGCCGAAAGTTTTCGAGCAACCGAAAGTCCAATCCTGTTTTCGTTGTAATGTTCGTAGCCAAAACGCGAAAAAGCCAGGCCTGCATCCAACCATCTGTTGGGATACGACAATACGGCCGAAAATTCGGCTAATTCTTTCAACGAAAAACGATTTCCGTAGGTTATGGATGCAACGGATGAGTCGAAGAAAGAAATTCCCGATGGATTAGCTGGCGAAGCAAGCGATATACCGGAAACACCCAACGCCTTGCTGCGTGCATTCTCGAAATCAAGGCCGCCGCCCGAATACAGTCTGCCGTGAAGAAACACAACTGCAAACAAAAGGGAATAAACGGATTTCATGTGAAAATTTTTGCCAAAGGAACAAAGTTTTGTGCTGGCAACCAAACCCGATAAACTTCAGGTTAAACCTTTATCTGTAAAAGGATATATTTTGTACTGAGAGTTGCAATTTATTATGATTTCAGTGGACTGTATTTACAACTAATAATTTATGTTACTTTTTCATTTTTTATTTTTGCTCTAAATAATTACTTTATATCTTTGCCAAGTTATTAAAAATATCAGGTATAATTTTGTTGTTATACCTACTTAAAATTAGAAAAGTATGCGTTCATTAGTGAGTATTCGCAGAGTTAAGGCGATAACGCCGATTGCAGACTCGGACTTTTTGGAGGTAGCCCACATAATGGGCTGGCAATGTGTAGTCAAAAAAGGAACGTTCAAACCGGAAGAACTGGGTGTGTATTTCGAGGTGGACAGTTTTCTGCCTGAGGAAGAACGTTACGAGTTTTTACGCGCCTCCTCATTCCGTGACAATGTTGATAATGGCAAAGGTTTCCGCATTCGCACCATGAAACTGCGCGGACAGCTTTCTCAGGGACTTCTTCTGCCGCTCGACCAGTTTCCAGAGTTAGCGGCATTTAACGAGGGCGATGATGTAACCGAACAATTGGGAGTGCAAAAATGGTATATCCCCGAAACTGCCGCCAGTGGAGGTACCATTATCGGGGAACGGCCTAACGGAATTCCAGCATCGGACGAAATCCGTATTCAGTCTGCCATGGAGCTGCTGGACGAACTGCATGGCAAACCCTACTACATTACCACGAAAATGGACGGTACCTCATGTATCGTGTACTTCATCGACGGCAAAATTGGCTGCTGTAGCAGAAACAAAGAAATTAAGGACGAAGAAGATGCTCTGTACTGGATGCCGGTGTACAAATACGGATTGAAAGAAAAACTGGCACGTTACGGAAAAAACATCGTACTGACAGGAGAAATCTGTGGGCCGGGTATTCAGAAAAATCGCTTGCGGCTGGCTGACACACAATGGTTTGTATTCGACGTCAAGGACTGGGATTCTGGCCGTTATGTTCCTTATGACGAGGCTATTGAAATTTGTACAAATTTGGGGCTTCAACCAGTGCCTCGGGAAGAACGTGGAGATAGTTTCAACTACACGCTGGAGGAATTGCTGGAAAAAGCTCGGGGCAAATATTCCAGCGGACTGGACAAGGAAGGCATTGTGGTGCGGTATCTCGCTGCTCCCAAAGCTATTTCGTTCAAAGCTCTCAATAATGATGCGCTGTTAAAGGAGAAAGATTAACAAAAAAAGCCCCATTGAGTTGGGGCTTTTTTGTCTGCTTTTTCATGATTACGAAATCCTGCTATTCACCGACGGGAAGCGGTTCGACATAATCATAATCAGATTCGATAAATGTCGGACGTACAGCTCCTTCCCATTTCCCGTGCCATCCTTCGGTATTTCGTTCTTCCAGAACTTCAAATGAATTGGCTTGTTTATGAAAAAAATATGCTTGTGCATTTATTACAAACATATTGCTGACGTAATACTGTCCGTCGTTCATGAAATTCCCCGGTATGTGAAACACCGCTTTGTGCAAGCCTTTTTTCAGTGTTTTCTTTTCGGTACCGATGTTGTAAACAACCGAGCCATTCATATCCAGCAGTTGCATGCTGATGTGTAGCGGCAAACCTTCATCCAGACACCAAAATTCCGTTACGATGTCAAACGGTATCTTTACTGTCAGAAAATCGCCTTCGTATTCGACATAAGCGCTTTTTACTCTGACATGTTGATAACCGGGTGCATCATTAAATGTCCAGTGGTTATTTTCGATTCCTCTTGCCAGTTGGTCCGACAGGTAATAATTAACCACGTCATTTATAGTGCCTGAATAGGACAACATTCCATTACGCAGCATGATGCCAGTTTTGCACAGATTTTTCACTGCGGTCATGTTGTGACTGACGAATAAAACCGTACGGCCTTCATTCCGGCTGACATCTTGCATCTTTCCAATGGCTTTTTTCTGAAATTCAGCGTCACCCACGGCCAAAACTTCGTCGACCACCAGAATTTCAGGCTCCAAATGTGCGGCAATTGCAAACCCCAAGCGCACAATCATCCCCGATGAATACCGTTTTGAGGGTGTGTCAATGTATTTTTCAACGCCGGCAAACGCCACAATTTCGTCCAGTTTGCTGGTGATTTCCTTTTTGGTCATTCCCATGATCGCTCCATTGAGATAGATATTTTCGCGACCGGTCATTTCATGATGAAAACCGGTTCCTACTTCAAGCAGCGATGCTATTCGTCCGCGAGCCTTGATCTTTCCGGTTGTTGGCGCCGTAATGCGCGAAAGTATTTTCAGCAGCGTCGATTTT
>JAITHZ010000065.1 GCA_031279795.1 Bacteroidales bacterium | reverse complement strand
AAAATAAATTGAATTGTATTGAAATAAAGTGTAATTTTGCATTCTCAAAAAAGAGAAACTTATGGCAACAATCAGTAAATCAAATAGCGATGAAATCAGTTTCATTGCGTTTATAATTCCCGAATTTGCAGCAGCATACAAAATGAATATTACTTTACAATTCAAAAACTTTTTCGCAGTTATCCGATAAAACCAGTAAATCAAATAGCGACAAAATCAGTTTCATTTCATTTATCGTGCCTGAATTTGCGGCGGCGTACAAGATGAAAATGCAGGACGCCTATTTTTATCTGAAAAAATACGGCGGTAATCTGCAAGCCCAAAACGCCGCCCTGCAAACCGCCAACAGTAATCTGCAAGCGCAAGTCGCCGCCCTTCAACAGGCATTGGAGGACTGCGAAAACGGCTACACAGGCGTTGCGGGCGTTCAGGCAAATGCGCCGTTTCGTGTTTTCTCCAACCCTGCCAAAAACGAGTTGAACGTAGAATTGGAACGCAGCACCAACGGCACGCTCACGTTGTTTGATTTGAACGGTCGCGTGGTAGGGGCAAGGCGCGCCTTGCCGCCTTACAAAATGGCGTGCAAACCATCAACATTTCGCACCTCGTGGCAGGCACCTACATTCTTCGCCTCGTCAAAAACGGCACGGCAAGCGCAGGGGGTGAAGGAATGACGTTGCAGAAACGCCCGTTGCAGAAACGCGATTAATCGCGTCTCTACGGCAACGACAGTAGTTTGCGAAAAGCCTTAAATTTTAATGTTTAATTCCGTTGCAAGCGCAAATCCCAGTCTTTCCATACAACATCGCAGCCTTGCTGAGTTATGTCAGAAAGAATTTCGGTTGGAGTGCGGTTGTCATTTATTTCCCATTGTTCCAGTTCATTACGATAAACGGCATAACCACCCGGGTCAGTTTTTGAGCCTGCGCTGAGCGATGTGACTCCCAATCCGGCAAGATGGTTTCGGAATGTACGGTCTTCGCGAGTGGAGAGGGCAATTTCAATGTCGTGGTCGAAGATGCGGAAAGCAAAAATCAACTGCGCCAGTTCTCTATCTGTCATCACGACATTGGGTTTAAATGCATTACCTTCGTATGGGCGCATTCGCGGAAACGAAACAGAATACTTGGTTTTCCAGTATGTTTTTTGCAGGTAACGAAGATGTTGCGCCATCATTACGGCATCGGTGCGCCAGTCTTCCAGCCCAATCAGCACGCCCAATCCGATTTTACGTATTCCTGCCCGTCCCATGCGGTCGAATGAAGCGAGCCTCCAGTCGAATTTTGCTTTCATTCCCTTGGGATGGTAAACGTTATACCGTTCCTTGTGATAAGTTTCCTGATAACAATAAACGGCATTCAAGCCAGCTTCCGACAAGCGGCGGTATTCTTCTTCTTTTAATGGCTGAACTTCAATAGATATAGATGCAAAATAAGGATTCAGTAAACGAATGACGTTTTCAATATAATCGGCTCCGGCGTCACGCGGATTTTCTCCAGTTACTAACAGAATATGTTGAAAATCGCCCATTTTCTTGATGGCTTCCACTTCACGCAAAATCTGTTCATCGTTCAGGATGATGCGTTTAATATGGTTATTGTGGCTGAATCCGCAATAAATGCAGTGATTTATGCATGAATTTGTCAGATACAGCGGAATATAAAACAAGATGGTATTTCCAAAACGTTGCTGGGTATAATGCCGACTCATCACAGCCATCTGTTCCATGCGAGCTTGTGCTGTTGGCGATACAAGCGCCATGAAATCGTCGATATCGCATTTGTCTTTCCGTAAAGCCAATTCTACATCATCGGCAGTTTTAGCGTATATGCGGGACTGTAAGACATTCCAGTTGCGATGGTTGAATGATTCTGTAAAATCCATTATATGGCAATTTCTTTACAGCGTCTTTTTTATTTCTATTTTCTCGAAAGCTTCAATGAGGTCGCCCTGTTTGATGTCGTTGTAGTTTGCAATGTTCAACCCACATTCATAGCCAGATACGACTTCTTTAGCATCGTCTTTGAAGCGTTTGAGCGAACCGAGTTCTCCGGTGTAGATCACAATTCCTTCGCGAATCAGGCGGACTTTGTTTTGTCTTTTGATACGTCCGTCTTTTACCATACATCCGGCTATAGAGCCTACTTTGCTTATTTTGAATACTTCACGAACTTCAGCTGTTCCGACGACTTCTTCCTTGATGGTTGGAGAAAGCATGCCTTCCATTGCCAATTTTACCTCTTCTATGGCTGCATATATTATCGAATACAGGCGAATATCCACACCATCCTGTTCGGCCAGTTTACGTGCCGAGATTGAGGGTCGCACCTGAAATCCGATAATGATGGCTTTAGAGGCGGCAGCCAGCGTTACATCCGATTCAGAAATCTGTCCGACGGCTTTGTGGATGACATTTACCTGAATTTCTTTCGTAGAAAGTCTAATCAACGAATCGGAAAGCGCTTCAATAGATCCGTCCACATCGCCTTTTACAATCAGGTTCAATTCCTGGAAATTTCCAATAGCGATACGTCGTCCGATATCGTCGAGTGTGGGCAGTTTATGGGTACGCAGGGATTGTTCGCGCTGCAACTGTTCGCGTTTGCTTGCTATTTCGCGCGCTTCCTGTTCCGAGTTCATCACGCGGAAGGTATCTCCTGCTGGGGGAGCGCCATTCAAACCAAGAATTACGGCAGGTTCCGAAGGGCCGGCTTTTTGTATTCGCTGATTTCGTTCGTTAAACATGGCTTTGATGCGGCCGAAATGCGTTCCGGCCAGAATAATGTCGCCTACTTTCACCGTTCCGTTCTGTACGAGTACCGTAGCCCCATAGCCGCGTCCTTTATCAAGTGTGGATTCGATAATCGAACCAATAGCATTTTTATTCGGATTTGCCTTTAGATCGCGCAGTTCGGCTTCAAGTATTACTTTTTCCAGCAGTTCGGCTACGCCGGTGCCTTTTTTGGCTGAAATATCGTGCGACTGATATTTTCCGCCCCAGTCTTCGACCAAGTAATTCATGTTGGCCAGGGCTCCTTTTATTTTTTCAGGGTCAGCGTTCGGGAGATCAATTTTGTTGATTGCAAACACAATTGGGACGTTTGCAGCAGAAGCGTGGCTGATGGCTTCGACTGTTTGCGGCATCACATTTGCATCGGCAGCGACGATAATGATGGCAATATCTGTAATTTTGGCTCCACGTGCTCGCATGGCAGTGAATGCTTCATGTCCGGGCGTATCAAGGAACGTAATCTGGTGTCCCGATTCGAGCGCAACTGAGTAAGCGCCGATATGCTGAGTTATTCCGCCAGCTTCGCCGGCAATAACGTTCGTTTTGCGGATATAATCAAGAAGCAAGGTTTTCCCGTGGTCGACATGCCCCATTACAGTCACGATTGGTGGTCGAGGCAACAGGTCAGCTTCATTGTCATCAATTTGGTCGTCGGCAAAAGTTTCTACCACTTCGGCGCTTACATATTCTGTTTTGTATCCAAATTCTTCGGCTACAATGTTTATTGTTTCAGCATCTAATCGCTGGTTGATGGATACCATCATGCCGATGTTCATGCAAGTTGCAATTACCTGATTTACCGATATATTCATCATGCTTGCCAAATCGTTGGCCGTTACAAATTCGGTAATTTTGAGAATCTTGCTTTCCTGCATTTCCTGTTCGGCGAGTTCCTGCTGACGCATAAAAGCCGTTTCTCGCTTGTCGCGACGGTATTTTGCGCCTTTGTTTGGTTTACTTTTTGTGGTCAGTCGGGCCAGTGTTTCATTTACCTGTCTCCGAACGTCTTCGTCGCTAACTTCCGGTCTGACAGCTTTTTTCAAACGCACCTTGTTGTTAGTGTTCTGATTATTGCTGCGCGTGTTGGCGTTTGCCTGTTTATCAGGATGAGCCGCCGGACGAGCTGGGTGAGCTGGGTGGGCTGGGTGGGC
>JAITHZ010000368.1 GCA_031279795.1 Bacteroidales bacterium | reverse complement strand
CTGATAAATTTTGTCCGTAAAAAAATTCATGAAATCAGTCCACTGAAATACCATCCAGTTGATTATGTTTTCTGGGAAAAATCGGAAAAAGTTGAGGGAAACGAATACAATCCCAACAATGTAGCGCCTCCCGAGATGAAACTCCTTGTCCGCTCTATCAGCGAAGACGGCTATACAATGCCAATTGTAGCTTACAGCGAAGACGGCAAAATCCGCATAGTCGACGGTTATCACCGCAGGAAAGCTGCCGACATATCAAGCGAAATACGAAAATCGACACTGGGATACCTCCCATTGACCGAAATCAGAAAAGACCGAAATGACATTTCGCACCGCATGGCATCGACAATCCGGCACAACCGAGCACGCGGAACGCACGACATTGAACTGATGAGCAACATTGTCGCAGAGCTGGTGCAAGCTGGCATGTCGGATGTCTGGATAATAAAGAACATCGGTATGGACGCTGACGAACTTCTCCGCCTGAAACAAATTACCGGCCTTGCCGCTTTGTTCAAAGACCAGGATTTTTCAACATCAAGCGAAATCTACGATTAAGATAGTGCATGTTCCAGGAACACAGTAATCAACTAACGGGATATGGTTGTGATCGTTTTCAATATCAGAAAATTATATAACAACAATAGCGCCGCAAGCGCCGCAGAACAAATTAATACAATACTGTTCCCCGGTGCTACGAAATCGAACAGTTGCGAAAACTGTTCCAGATACAACTGCCGCACGAAAAGGGCAACTGTCATGGCGGCAATTATTGAAATTACTGTAATCGAACTGACTGTCAATTGATAAAAACGCGCTATTTGCCTCCCACTGTAGCCAATGTCGGACAGGCTCATGAGAGTTTCTCTGTTTTTCTGGATAATCAGATTCAGGCTTAAAATGATGAAAGCCACCGACAGAACAACAATCGTTGCGGCGATGAACAGCACAAAAAAGATGGCTATCTTGAAAAAGAAAATCAACTTACTGTATTCCAGTTCCTGCTGGTTGATGTCGTAGTCGTTTTCGTGGAAATACTGGAGGATGTTCTTATCCGATGGATCGTTAAATTCCACCAGAATGTGACTGACGCGGCTGTCGGTCATGCGTCCATATTCGTCGTTTGCCCACACAAGAAATTTTTCGGGAACGAGAATCGAATTGATTCTCGTGGAAAATCCCACGATGCGACTTTTGTAAACCTTAGTTTTTCCGTTGCCCGAAAGCCGGATATTGAATGAAATTTGCGAAATAATATTTTTTGAAATTACCGGCAATCCCTGACTTTCCGCAAACCCGAAATTGTAGAGATTCAGGTAATTTTCGGGAATCACAATTGGAATAAAGTCAAGCGAAGGATTCCATTCCCACTCATCTGGCTTGACGTCCAGATACTTGTTCGGAATACTTTCGAAAAACAGCTCAGTATAAAACATTGGAATACTGGACGATTCGTTGGTAAATGCGCCAATACTGAATGTTGCATTGCCAAAGACGGCTATATCTTTCACAAACGGCTGAGTTTTTATTTCGTTTAATTCGGCGTTGGTAAAATAAATTTTCTCTTTGTTTAATGTCTTGAAAACCGAGATTTTCTTGCTCACGACTGCTGCCTGATTATTAAATATATCCGACTGTTGCGAAAGCAGCGGACGAACATCAAAAAACAGTTGAACCGAACACGCGATTATTGCCATGCCAAGAAACATGCCCAGCAGATAACCGATAATTTGGGCAGGAATAAGTGTTTTACGTTGTAATTTCCAAAGCATGGCTGTCAGAGATTTAGAATCATGTCATAGTCGAAAAAACGGTTGTTACCCAGAGATGTGACAATCAGTCCGGAGTTTGACCGTTCCAGTTCCTGCCGGATGATTGCAGCAACAGTGACGGCCGCACCCTCGTCGAGATGGCTGAAAGGCTCATCAAGCAGCAGAAAATCAAATGGTTGACATAACGCCCGTATAATGGCAATCCGTTGCTGTTGCCCTAAGGATAATTCTTTTACCAACTGGTCTTTTTTGTGCAGCAGCTGGACGCTGTTAATCAACCTGCAGATTTCGTCCGAAGTTTTATGATGCGTTAATCTGTTCTTTAACAGAATATTTTCCCATACCGTGAGTTCTGGAAAAAGGTTAAGATGCTGAAATACATAACTGATATGTTTCAGCCGAAGATCAAAAACACAGCCTGGGGGCTTGGGAATGTAAGCAATCGAACCGTTGAAATTCAGGTTATTGCCATAGATAAAATTCAGCGCCGAAGTTTTGCCATGACCGGAAGCGGCTTTCAGCAGGTATTTTTTCCCTTTTTCGAAAGAAAAACATGCATGCAGATAAATGTCGGAAGAGGCAACTTCCTCCTCCGACATATAGGCTGGCTTTACATTCCGCAATTCAATGGTCATTACAATTCTTCCGTGATGATTTCGTCGATTACGCGAATCAGCGCCTGCAAGCTGTTTTCGTGGTTCTCTTTGATCTGGATGACTACTTCGGCTGAAGTGTTGTTAATGCAATTCACTTCAAGGTTTTTCGCCAAACCATGCAGGAGTTTCCGTACAGTTGTTTCGTAGCGAAGTTCGTCATCAATCACATCCTTGACGTTCTGCGGATAATCGCTGTAATTCAGGTTAATGAAAAAATACGCGGGATAGTCGGCTATTTTCGATTTGACTGCATTGTCCGACAGATTTTCCTTGAATCCGCCTTCTGTAAAGGCTTTCACACCTTCCATGCTGGATATCAGCACAGTTTCTTTGTTATGAGTCAGAAAAATATTCCCGTCAAGGCGATAAAAACCGTCAACGATATCTGTGAACGGTAATTCGGTTATTATTTTTTTAAAAATTTCTTCGTTTGTAATATCAAAAGCCACATTGATGTTGGGTTTTATACCGTAATACTCCTGTTCAAATCCAGATATGCTGACAAGCAAACTCCCGCCAAAACCTGCAAATATCTCTTTCAGCGAAACTCCCAAGTCAGACTTTATATCCTGTTCGGCATCTTTGAAATAGTGGTTTGTTTTTGCACGTTCATAAATGGCTTCCGGATCAAAGGTAACGCTCAATACGGCATACGTTTCTTTCGGGAAAACAGTTAACAGTTTCGAATTGAATTTCCTGTTTGAATTGAACTTATCCAGCTCTTTTGCCAGTTTTTCATTTGGCATAAAACGTGCCAGTAACGATACTTTATCCTTGTCAAAATTCACAAAAAATGCAACATACGAATCGGTTAAATCAATATCCAATATGCGAGCGAGGGAGCGTATATCACGATCGCCTTCAAACATCGACGAGGAAAGCCACAGACTGACATCGCGTTTTTTTTCATAAAATTCATTGAATGAAGCATTTGCCAGAACAGATTCTTTTGCAGTCAACTTCATCAATTTGTCAACTAATTCGGGAAGATTTTTTTGTCCGGAATAAAATTCTGAACTCGTTAAGAGAAACTTGACGTTGTCCCAGGCAAATGCTGCATTGTCGATGACGCAGAACGAATATCCAT